>JADGON010000406.1 GCA_017882945.1 Acidimicrobiia bacterium
GCAGATCCTCGTCTTCGACTGGTGCTACCACGGCACCGTCGACGAGACCCTGGTGACGCTCGACGAGCACGGCCACGTCCAACCGCGGGAAGGACGCATGGGGCCGCCGGTCGATCCCGCGCTCACCACGAAGGTCGTCGCGTTCAACGACATCGATGCACTCGCCGCCGCGCTCGAACCGGGGGACATCGCGTGCGTGCTCGCCGAGCCGGCGATGACGAACATCGGCATCATCCATCCGGAGCCCGGCTACCTGGACGCGGTGCGGGAGCTCACCCGGCGCACCGGCACCCTGCTCGTCATCGACGAGACCCACACGATCTGCGCCGGTCCCGGCGGCTACACCGCGGCGTACGGGCTCGGGCCCGACCTCCTGACGATCGGGAAGCCGATCGCCGCGGGCCTCCCGACGGCCGCGTACGGCATGACCACCGAGGTCGCGGACCGGGTGCGGCCCGCGGCAACGGGGTCGGACGGTGACGTGAGCGGCATCGGCGGCACACTCGCGGGCAACGCGCTCGCGCTCGCCGCGATGCGGGTGACCCTCGCCGAGGTCCTCACCGACGCAGCCTTCGCCCACACCCTTCCGCTCGGCGCGCGATGGGAAGCCGGCGTGCAATCGGTGATCGACACGCGCCAGGTTCTGTGGAGCGTCACCCGCCTGGGCGCACGCGCCGAGTACTGGTTCCTCCCGAAACGACCACGGCACGGCGCGCAAGCCGCGGCCGGCGTGGACAAGGAGCTCGACGGCTTCATGCACCTCTACGCGCTGAACCGGGGCATCCTGCTCACGCCGTTCCACAACATGGCGCTGATGTCGCCGGACACGACGGAAGCCGACGTCGACCGCCACACGGAGGTCTTCGCCGCCGCGGTCGACGAGCTCCTGGGCTAGCTCGAGGGCCCGATCGCGGCAGCCACGCGATGGCCACTGCGCACGGCGCTCTCCATGTAGCCGGCAAGGCTCTCGGTGTGCTCGCCGGCGAAGCGGATCCGACCGATCGGACTCCGCAACACCTCCCAGTACTTCACCATCTGGCCGGGCGCATAGGCGGCGTACCCACCCCCGGTGTACTGCTCGTCGGGCCACGCCATCGTCGCCGACTGCACCGCGTGGCCGCGCGCACCAGGGAACACCCGCGCGATCTGCCGGCGCACCTCGCGAATCCGAGCCGCGTCGCTCAGGCGAGCGAACGCGCGACCGTTCGACCCGGTCGTGAACGTCGTCAGGATGCCCGCCTCCGAGGCCACGGAATCAGTCCCGTCCCAGGCGATGCGGAACGGGAGATCGGTCACGACCAGCCCCGACCCACCGCCCGCACGCCAGAACCGCTCGTCGTACTGGGTCATCACCTTGGTCGCCGGTCCGAGCTCCAGTCCGTGCACCATCGCCGCGACGCTCGCGGGCAGGTGCGGGGTGAACCTGATGTTGCGCAGCGGTGGCGGCGGCACCGCGAGCACCAGCTGTGCGCCCGTGTGGCGCCGACCGCCCGCGTGCACGGTGACGAAGTCCCGGCCGCGTTCGACCGCGCGCACGGGCGCGCCGAGCACCACGGCATCCCCGAGCTCGGCTGCCATCGCGTGCACGAGGGTGCTGTTCCCGCCCTGGATCCGCATCGTCTCGGCCGCGGAGTCCGGCACGTCGGCCACGATCGCCTCCTGCTGCGCGTAGAACAGCATCGACACGTTGCGAGGATCGGCTGCGTACTCACCCGTTGCCGCCGTCTCGACAACGAAGCGCGCTCTCGGCACCAGGTGCAATCCCGCGATGAAGTCACCCAGGCTCCTCCGGTCCAGCCGCTCGGCGTTCTTGGCCCGCTCCGGGTGCTCGGGATCGATGCCTGCCGCGAGCTTGGCGCTCTCCGCGTAGAAGCGGTTGTAGTCGTCGAGCACGCCGGGACCCGCGAGAAACCGAGCTGCCGGCGTCGCGCGACCGCGGTAGTACGCGGTCGAGGTGGCGTCTCGGTTCGCCGGCCGACGCTCGGTCCGCAGCCCGAACCCCGTGACGAGTGCCTGGATGCTGTCGTGGTTGTCGTCGATCGACTCACCACCGGATTCGGCGTGCAGCCCGTCGGTGAATGGCGCGTGGACGGTTCGCACGCGACCGCCGACGCGGTGCCGGGCCTCGAGCACCACGACATCCCATCCCGCCGCCCGCAGGTCGAGCGCGGCCGTCAGCCCTGCAAGCCCGGCGCCGACGACGACGGCCCGGCGCGCGGTGCCGGCATCCGCTCGGGTGAGGGCGCGAACCGGAACCGATCTCGCGAGGACCGCGCCGGCACCCAGCCCGAACGCGCCTGCGAGGAACGAGCGGCGGCTGAGGTCGCTCACACGGGGAGGACGCCGTGCTTGCGCCACGGGCGGTCGACGCGCTTGTCACGGCTGACGTTGAGGCCGTTCCAGATCGCGCGCCGCGTCTCGGCCGGGTCGATCACGTCGTCGAGCTGCGCGTGGCCCGCCGCGATGTAGGGGTCGATGTTGGCGCGGATCTCCTCGGCGAGCTCGAGCTGCTTCGCCACCCGCTCTTCCTCGGGCACCGCTTCGATCGTCTTGCGGTGGATGATCGCGACCGCGCCGTCGGGACCCATCACCGCGATCTCGGCCGTCGGCCACGCGACGATGTAGTCGGCCTCGTAGGCGAGCCCGTTCATCACGAAGTACCCCGCCCCGTAGCTCTTGCGCAGGATGACGCTGATCTTCGGGACGGTCGCCTCGCTCACCGCGAACAGCATCTTGGCGCCGTGGCGGATGATCCCCTGCTTCTCCACCGCGGAACCGACGATGAAACCCGGCACGTCATGCAGGAACACCAGCGGGATCCCGAACGCGTCGCAGAGCCAGACGAAGCGCGCCGCCTTGTCGGCCGCGTTCACGTCCAGGGCCCCACCGAGGACCATGGGCTGGTTCGCGACGATGCCGACGGGCTGCCCGCCGACTCGGGCGAGACCGGTCACGAGGTTCTTGGCCCAGTCCGGCTTCATCCACCGCACTTCGCCGTCGTCGACGACGGCACGGATGACCTTGCGCATGTCGTACGCGCGTCGCGGCGCCGTGGGGACGATGTCGTAGAGCTCCTCGACCCGCCGGTCCACGGGATCCGACGTGGCACGCACCGGCGGCGGCTCACCGTTGTGCTGTGGGAAGTAGGAAAGGTAGTCACGCACCACGCGCAGGCACTCCGCGTCGTCGGCGACCTCGAGGTCGGCCACGCCACTGATCTTCGTGTGCACCGCCGAGCCGCCCATCTCCTCCTCGGAGACGTCCTCGCCCACCGCAGCCTTGACGAGGTGGCGACCGCCGAGCGCCATCGACGACGTGCCCTTCACCATCGGCACGAAGTCCGCAAGCGCGGGGATGTACGCGGTACCCGCCGCGCAGTGGCCCATCATCGCCGCGACCATCGGGACGACACCGCTCATCGCAACCTGCTCGCGAAACAGGTCACCGGCGCCAGCGAACGTCGAGCCACTCGTCGCCTGGATGCGCGCGCCGGCCGAGTCGAGCAACCACACCATCGGGATGCGCTGGCTGAGCGCGAGATGGCGCAGCCTGCGGATCTTGTTCTCACCGACCGCGCCCATCGACCCCGCCATGACCGTGAAGTCGTAGGCCGCCACCGCGACCTTGCGGCCCTCGATCTCCCCCACGCCGGTGACGGACCCGTCGGCCGCGAGATAGCGGTCGCCCAATCCAGGGTCCATGTGGTCGGCGAGCATCCCGTACTCGAGCCAGGTGCCGGGATCGAGCAGCAGGTCGAGGCGCTCCCGGACCAGGAGCTTGCCGAGCGACCGTTGGCGCTCGACGAACTTCTCCCCGCCCATGCCGAGCGCCCGCTCACGCCGCTTGTCGAGGTCGCCGACGAGCGGCCCCCAGTCGTGCACGTCTCCGCCACCGGTGGAAGTCATGGCCTCACTCTTGCACGATGGAGCCCGGGCCCTACCGGCCCTTCCACTCCGGGGTGCGCTTCTCCGCGAATGCGGCGACACCTTCGGCGGCATCCTCGGACTGGGTGTGGACGGTGAGCATCCCCTGCAGGTAGTCGAGCGCGTCGTCGGCATCCATCTCGAGCACGCGGTAGAACGCGTCGCGACCCCAGCGCAGCACCAGCGGCGACTTCGAGGCGAGCGACGCCGCGAGCTCGTTCACCGCGGCGTCGAGCCCGTCGACCGGCACGACCCGGGTCACGAACCCGATCCGGTCGGCCTCCTCGGCGTTCACGCGCCGACCCGTCATCTGCAGCTCGAGCACCTTCTTCGACGGCATCGAGCGCAGCAGCGGGACGGTGATCATGTACGGCCACAACCCGACGTTGACCTCGGGCGTGCCGAACTGCGCGTCGTCGGCCGCGATCACGAAGTCGCACGCCAGCGCGAGCCCGAAGCCTCCGGCGAGCGCGTACCCACGCACCCGCGCGATCGTCGGCTTCCCCAGGGCCCAGAGCTCGCGGAACAGCGACGCGAGCAGGCCGCGTCCGTCGTGGGCTGCCGCGGCACCCGTGTTCTCGGCGATGCCACCGAGATCCGCGCCCGCGCAGAACGCGCGATCACCGGCACCGGTGAGAACCACCACGCGCACCGCGGCATCGGCCTTCGCCGCGGCGACGGCGTCGCGGAGTCCTTGCATCACCCCGTACGACATGGCGTTGCGACGGTCGGGACGGTTGATCGTCACGCGGGCGACGCCGTCTGCGACTGCGTACAGAACCTCAGGATCCGACATGCGAAGGCATGCTAGGCAGGGTCCGCTCCCACCCACACGGCTGTCGCTACCGTGGACCCATGCTGGTCTACGTGATCGCGATCGCCATTGCGATCCTGATCGTGCCCCTGACCGGTGGGCAGTTCCGGCAGCTGGGACGGATCCGGGTCCGGCGCCTCTGGCTGCTGTTCGCCGGTCTGGGCCTGCAGATCCTCGTCGAGGTCATCAACCTGCCGAAGGCCCGCTACGACGACGTCGGCCTCGCCATCCTCCTCGCCTCGTACGTCTTCATCATCGGGTTCGGTCTCTCGAACCTGCTCCTCACCGGGATGGGCGTCATCACGGTCGGCATCGCGATGAACGCGTTCGTGATCGCGTTGAACCAGGGCATGCCGTACCGCGTGCCGTCGGGCGTCAAGGCCGAGACCACCGTCAAGCACCGGCCCGAGAAGCCCGACGACGTGCTGCCGCAGCTCGGCGACCACATCGCGCTCGGATCACCGTTCGACGCTTCGATCTCGTTCGGTGACCTCGTGATCGTCGTCGGCCTGATCGACCTGACGTTCCGGGCCAGTCGTCGGCCGCGCCGCTCATCTCGCGTCCGGAATCCGGCAGACGACGACCACGTCGATCTCGATCCCCCGGATGCCGAACAGACGGTCGAGCTCGGGTTAGAGGATCGGGGCCTTGGCCTCGACCCCGGCCACCCGCTCGAGCGCGTCGAGCACTCGCGGGTCGTAGACGTAGCCGGGTCCTGAGTACAGCGCTTCGATCGCCGCGTCGTTGAACGCGTCGTCGCCTGCGGTCAGCTCGTCGAACGCGCTGGCCACGCGCAGGATCTGACTGCCGACGGACGCCGTGTCGGACGCGAGCAGGTCACCGGCCGGACGCAGGTACTCGGTCTGGCGCAGGATCTCGGCGCCCTTGTCCGTCACCTCGCTCGGCTCGATCGCGCGGCCGCGC
>JADGON010000093.1 GCA_017882945.1 Acidimicrobiia bacterium
GCACCGGCGTCGATCCCGAGTGACTGCTCCCGAGACGTCACCGCCGCGCTGGTCTCGTGGATCGCATCCGTTCCCGACGGCTCCACGCTGCAGTTCGCGCCGCAGGGCTGCTACCGGGTCGACGGCACGCTGACGATCAAGAACCGCAATGCGCTCACCTTGGACGGGCGAGGGGCGACGTTCCGGGCGTTCACGAGCGGCCGGGAGCTGCCTCCGACCCAGGCGCGCACGCGCAGCATGTTCAACTTCTGGCGCGGAGCCAACATCACCGTGCGCAACACGATCGTGCGCGGCGCGAACCCGAATGCCGGGACGGGCGACTTCGCGTACGTCGCCGCGCTCGAAGCCCAGAGCGCGTACGTGATCGGTGGAGTCCAGAACATGGTGCTCGACCACGTCGAGGCCTACGACGTCTACGGCGACTTCGTGTTCGTCGGCGCCGCGACGAAGAACCTGCTCGTCGAGAACTCGACGTTCGCGCGCAATGGTCGTCAGGGCTGGACGATCAACGGTCAGGACATCGTCTTCGACCACAACACGATTCGCCAGACGCGGCGGGCGACGATCGACCTCGAACCGAGCGCGGTCAGCTCGATCACACGAAGGGTCACGATCAGCAACAACACGATCGGGGTCGGCCGTCTCTACTTCTTTGCCAACGAGGGCCGCGCGGCGCCGACCGAAGACATCTCGATCCTCCACAACACGTTCGTCAACAAGGCCATGACGATCCGAGTCGCCCCGCCGAGTGGGATCCGCTCGCGCTACCGCGTGATCGGCAACGTCAGCGACACCCCGGTCGGGTTCGGGGGCGGAGGCGCGTTCGCGTTCCGCAACGTCGTGGACATCGAGGTCCGGGACAACGTGCAGCCGATGCAGCGTGGGCGTGGGATCTCGGGCGTGCTGATCAAGAACTGCCGCAACGTGGCCGTGACCGGAAACGGGTTCCCCTACGGGAAGCAGCCGGTGACCTCGCTGGGCGGCAACCTGAACGTCTCGCAGTCCGCGAACCTCGTCGGGAACCCGCTCCGGACCGCCGCGCCCACGAGCGTCGCCGGTCCCTCCTGACCCACCCGGCGCCGGACCGGTTCGTGCCGGGCGTCACGGATCAGATCCAATGGCCGGGTGCAGGGCGCCCCGGTCTCGGTCGGCATCGATCTCGGCGCATCGACCATCCACGTCGTGGCGCTGGGACCGGCGGGTGACCCGACGCCGGCGGTCGTCGCGGCCCGGACGTTCGACGCGGCCGACCTCGCCGGTGTCGTCGAGCTTGCGAGGGGCGCGAGCGACGTCGCGATCGACGCGCCCGCGCAGCTGAGCACCGCGCCACACCGCGGCGACGAGTCGATCTCCACGAAGTTCCGCACCGCGCGCTGTGGTGAGATCGCGCTCGGCGAGCAGGCCGGGATCTGGGTCCCGTGGGTCACGCCCGACGATGCGACGAAGGTCGCGGGCTGGATGCAAGTGGGCTTCGACCTCTGGGCAGTCCTGCGCGGCGACGGCCACGAACCGCTCGAGGTGTATCCCGCCGGGGTCTTCCGGGTTCTGGCGGGCAAGGTTCCGCCCCGCAAGACGACTCGCGCGGGCGTCCAGGCCCGGATCCAGCTGCTGTCGCGCGAGGTCCAGCTCCCGCCGATGGTCGAGATGTGGTCCCACGACGGCATCGACGCGCTCGGAGCCGCGCTGACCGCCCATCAGAAGGGCCTCGGGGTCGCACGAGGGATTCGTCACGACGCGAGCAGCTGCGACGGCTCCGCGGTCTGGCTCCCGGGGACACCGAGCCCCGGATAAGTTGCGGCGACACCGGCCGGAGGTACATGGACGTGCAGAGCTCGGGGACCCAAGCGCGGCGACGGTCGACGCGCGTGACCGCGGTCGTCGGCCTGCTCGTGCTCGCATTCCTGCTCGGCCCGGTGGCTGAGATCGGGCTGCACTCTCGCGTCGCGGGTGCAGCCGGCGCGCCCACGCGGATCATCACCTACGACGTGCGCGGCTGGGACAACCAGAGCGACCTCGAGCAGTTCGCGGCCCAGGCGGCCGACAACTACGCCGATCCCCGCGGCTGGAGCTTGGGCGGCTCGGTCGCATTCGTACGCGTGCCCTCGGGCGGGAGCTTCACGCTCTGGTTGTCCGCCGCGGTGCACCTTCCCGCCTTCGGCTCACCCTGCGACCCGAGCTACTCGTGCACGCAGGGCCGCAACGTCGTCATCAACGAGACCCGCTGGCTGAACGGATCACCGGCCTGGACCGCGTCGGGGGCATCGCTCGCCGACTACCGCCACATGGTCCTGAACCACGAGACGGGCCACTGGATCGGGTTCGGGCACCAGATGTGCGGCGGCCGGGGGCAGCTCGCACCGGTCATGCAACAGCAGTCGATCTCGCTGCAGGGATGCGCGCCGAATCCCTGGCCGCTCGATTCGGAACGGCGCGCCGCGGCGGCGAGGCTCGGGGTGGAGATCCGCTTCGGCATTCCGTTCGGCGCGCTCGAGGCGGTTCGCCCGGCCTGGCACGCGGTGCAGGTGGCCGGCTGGGCGATCGACCCGGACACTGCCGCACCCGACATCGTCGAAGTCACGGTGGACGGTGCAAGCTCCTTCGTCC
>JADGON010000094.1 GCA_017882945.1 Acidimicrobiia bacterium
CACTGTTCTTCTTCGCGCTCCTCTTCGGCCTGTCGATGGACTACCAGCTGTTCCTGCTTGCGGCGATCCGGGAACGCTACGAGGCAACTGGCGACACACATCGCGCCATCAAGGAAGGCATCGCGCGTACCGGCCGGCCGATCACGAACGCCGCGCTCGTCATGATCGTGGTGTTCATCGCATTCGGCATCACCGGGCCGATCCCGCCCACCGAGCTCGGTCTCACGCTCGCGATGGCCGTGTTCCTCGATGCGACCGTCGTCCGGATCCTGCTCGTGCCGGCGACGATGGCGCTGCTGGGCGAGCGCAACTGGTACTTGCCGAAGTGGCTGGGCCGGGTGCTCCCCGTCGTGAAGTTCACGCACTGACCCCAGGGCGACGGAGAGCTTCGAGGCGGGTCCGTCGACCGGGTCACCTACGGTCTCTCACCGTGCGATGGGCAATCCGGATGGTTCAGGTCGTGGTGGTCACGCTGGCCAACCTCGTGGCGCTCGGGGGTGCGTGGCTCGTGGCGCGCATCGCCAGGCGGCCACCGTCGGCGGGTCCGCGCCGCTTGCGCCACACCCTGGAGTCGCTCGGACCGACGTTCATGAAGCTGGGCCAAGTCCTCTCGACGCGGCCCGATCTGGTGTCGCCCGCGTATGAAGCCGAGCTGAGCAAGCTGCAGGACGCGGCCCCGCCCGTCCCGTGGACCGACATCGAGGCGCTGGTCACCCGGGCGCTCGGCGGCCCGCCGCACACACGATTCGCCGAGTTCTCCCGCGAGCCGCTTGCGACCGCGTCGATCGGACAGGTGCACGCCGCCCGGCTCGAGGACGGGACCGACGTGGTGGTGAAGGTCAGGCGGCCCGCGGTCGTGTCCGAGATCGCGCTGGATCTCGTGGTGATGCGGCGGGCCGCGAGAGCAGCGACGTGGGTTCGTGCCGCGCGCCGCTTCGACCCGGTCGGCCTGGCGGCCGAGTTCGGGGCGACCATCACCGCCGAGCTCGACTATGTGAGCGAAGGGCGCAACGCCGAGCGCCTGGCCGGAGAGTTCGCCGGAGATGACCGGGTGACGTTTCCCACCATCATCTGGGATCGCACTGCAGACGGCGTTCTCACCGAGACGCGCATCGTGGGCGCCAAGATCGACGACACCGGTGCGATCGGGCGCGCCGGCCTGGACCGAGCAGTCGTTGCTCGCGACTTCGCCGTCGCGTACCTGACCATGGTCTTCGTCCACCGCTTCTTCCATGCCGACCCACACCCGGGCAACGTGTTCGTCGCGCCCGACGGCGTCATCGGCTTCGTCGACTTCGGCATGGTGGGCTCGGTCGACGAGCAGACGGGCCGCGGGCTCGTCACGATGCTGACCGCGCTCGTGGCGGCCGACCCACGGGCACTCGCAACCGCGCTGACGGATCTCGGAGTGGCGACGACCGCGCTCGACCGGGTCGGCCTCGAATCGGACCTCGACCAGCTGCTCCGGCGGTATCGCGACGTGGCACTCCAGGACCTCCAGCTCACCGCGGTCGTCGCCGACCTGATGGCGGTCGTGCGCCACCGTGACCTGCACCTGCCGAGCCGGATCGCGCTGCTGCTCAAGACGGTCGTGATGTGCGAGGGCGTCGCCGCACGGCTGGATCCGGGCTTCCGGCTGATCCCGCTGCTCGTGCCGTACGCCGCCCAGCTCAACGATGCCCCACCCGACCCCGAAACCCCCGAGGTCGACTGACGAAGGCCGTTCCGGTCGCTTCTATCGGGCAAACGCGAGACCGAGGAACTGCTCGAGGGCGTCGGGGTCGCTCGCGATGTGCAGGTGCTCTCCGACGCGCCTGATCTCGAGTGACGGGCAGAAGGCGGCGTAGCCGTTGGCGAAGAAATGGGGTGAGCCGAGGACACCGCGACGCTGACCCTCCCGCCAGTCGGCCAGGACCGCGGCTTCGTCGTCGGCGCCGGGCGCCAGACCGTGAGCCGCGGCGATCTGCGCAACGACGTCCGGCGCCGCAAGGTCGCGTCCCTCCTCGAACAGCGCATGACGCAGTGCGAGGCTGACCTGCTCCCCGAGCTGAGGGCTGCGCCGATACGCAGCGGCAGCCACCGCCATCGCGGGAAGTGACGTCGCGGGGAAGTGCGCGGCATCGAACCGCTCGAACAAGTCGGGCGCGACCTGGGCCCGGAGCTCCGCGACCTCCTCGGCGACGAGCGCCGCCGCGAGCGGTTCACCGTTCACGAGCTCGAGTGGCCATGCCCGCACGCGGATGATGTCCTCGCGGCCGAGCTGGTTGCGGCGCTCAACGATGCGACGGAGGCCGACATGGGTGAACGGGCACACGACATCGGCGAAGACTTCGATCATCGGGTCTCCCAACGTCAGGTGAAGATGATCTGGCCGCCCGCGGCCTTCTCGTAGAACTCGCCGACGGTGATGATGTCGTCGATCTCGTCCACGAAGTCCGCCCTGCTGAGCTCGAACATGTCGACGGAGGCCTTGCACGCGTAGAGGCCCGCTCCCGAGTCGTGGATCAGCTCGAGGAATTCCGGGATCGAAGGGAAGTCCAGCTCCTCCATGCGTTGGCCGAGCTTGTGCGTCACCATCGCAGACATGCCGGGGAACCCGCCGAGCCAGGTGGCGATGTGCAGCCCGGGGTTGCCGACCGATGCGACCTTCACGTGCTCGTTGCGAGCCTTGTTGATCGCGTCGAGGCCGAAGAACGTGAAGAACAGGTTCGCCTCGATCCCCTCCATACGTGCCCCGTTCGCCATGATCAGGCCGGGATAGATCCCGTCGAAGGAACCCTTCGACAGGATGATCGATACCTTCTCGATCGGCTCAGCGCCCATGAGTGCTCTCTTTCTGTCGGTGCGGCGTCCTCGCGGACGGCGTGATCAGATGCAGCCGCGCGGCTTCGGGATGCCGGCGATCTTGGCCGCGAGCTTCGCCGGGCCCTTCGGGAAGAGCTGGTACAGCTCCTTGACCGGGACGCCGGATGCCTTTCCGAGCGCGCGGATCGATGGCGCCGATCCGGTCTCGAGGTACTGGTGACGCATGAACTTCACGACCTGCCAGTGCCGGTCGGTCATCGGCTCGATGCCTGCCTCCTTCGCGACCTCGGCGCCGATCGCCTCGGTCCACTGGTCGGGTTGCTCGAAGAAGCCTTCGTCGTTCACCTCGACGTCGATGCCTGCGATGGTCTTGGTCGTCACGATGATGTCTCCTGTTCGACCTCGGACTTGCCGGCCACGTTCATGGCGGAGCCGACGCCGGGGAGATCCCGCCCCGGGAGCAGCACGTGCCAATAGACCCACTGGAACATCAGCTTGCCGAGGTGGTTGAGCCGCGATTCCTTGAGCAGCGGCATGGGCCCGCCCCTGCCGGGGAAGCGGCCGGGCAGCGGTTCGGTGTCGTAGTTGAAGTCGATGAGCAGCGCCTTGTGGAAGCCGGTCTCGATGAAGCAGTTCGCGTGTCCGTCGTAGGACGAGTCGAGCTCTTCACCGGCGAGGAACCGACGCACGTTCTCGGCGAGCACGTCGGCTTCGAAGTGCGTGACGGAACCGGCCTTCGAGATCGGGAGGTTCGCGGCGTCCCCGATCGCGAACACGTTCGGTGTTGCCGTCGATTGCAGTGAGTGCGGATCCGTGGTCACGAAGTTGAGCTCGTCGCCGAGGCCGGGCGATCGGCTGACGAAGTCCGCGCCGCCATGGACCGGGACGGTGACGAGCAGGTCGAACGCGACCTCGCGCTCGTCGTAGCCGACGAGTCGGCCGCCGGCGCCGTCGACCTCGCCGGTGTTGAACTCGGTCACCAGCTCGATGCCCTTCTCGGTGAGCAGGCTCCCAAGCGTCTTCGACGCGACGGGTTTCGTGAACGCCCCGTCGAGCGGCGTCACATAGGTGATCTGCACCTGGTCGCGGATGCCACGGTCCTGGAAGTACCAGTCGGCGAGGAACGCGAACTCGAGCGGAGCGACCGGGCACTTGATCGGCATGTCGACGACGTTCACCACGAGTCGACCGCCGACGAAGGCCTCGAGGGCACGGTGGAGCGCGGTTGCTCCCTCGAGCGAGTAGAAGGTGAAGACCGTGTCCATCCAGCCCGGCCCGGTCATGCCCTCGGTCTCCTCCGGGAGGAGCTGGACCCCGGTCGCGACGATCAGCACGTCGTAGCCGAGGACTGCGCCATCGGTGAGCCGAACCTGGTCGGCCGCCAGCTCGACCGACTCGATCCCGGCTTCGTGAAAGACGATGCCGTCGTGCAGCTGACGCTCGCGGGGCTTCACGATGTCCTCAGGGTTCGCGAGCCCGAACGGGACGAACAAGAGGCCGGGTTGGTACACGTGCCGGTCGTCCTGGTCGACGACGGTGATGATCGCCTTCTCGTCCCTGTACATCCGGCGCAAGCGGTTGGCCACCATGGTGCCGCCCGTGCCGGCGCCGAGAATCACGATCCGATGGGTCATATCTTCAGCCAACACCGTTGGCCACCGCCCGACTAGGGCAAAAGGTCACGATGTCA
>JADGON010000095.1 GCA_017882945.1 Acidimicrobiia bacterium
CGAGCTGGAGCGGCTCGAGCGCATCGGTTTCCGCGGCGAGGTGTTCGTGCGGGTCACCCCCGGTGTGGAAGCCCACACGCACCAGTACATCGAGACCGGGACGGAGCGCTCGAAGTTCGGATTCTCGGTGTCGAAGGGCGATGCGCTCGTGGCGGTGCGCAAGGTCGTGGATTCACCGGCCCTCAACTTCGGCGGCATCCACTGCCACATCGGTTCCCAGGTGTTCCGGCTCGACTCGTACGCCAAGGCCGCGGCCGTCGTCGTCGCGTTCGCCGACGAGTGCGAGCGAGAGACGGGCGCGCGGGTCCCGGTGCTGAACCTCGGTGGTGGGCTCGGAGCGCGCTACCTCACGTCGGACCCGGTCATGGAGGTCGGTGACTACGCCCGGGTGCTGCTCGACGCGGTGGGCGACCGCACGGTGATGGTGGAGCCGGGCCGCGCGATCGTCGGCGCGGCCGCGATCACCGTGTACCGCGTGGGCACGATCAAGGAGATCCGCGACGTCGCGACGTACGTGGCCGTCGACGGAGGAATGAGCGACAACCCGCGTCCCGTCCTGTACGACGCGGGCTACGAGGCGTACCTCCCGGCGCGCATCGCAGAGCGGCGGACGCTCGTCGCATCGATCGCGGGCAAGCACTGCGAGCAGGGTGACGTGATCGTGGCCGACGCCCACCTGCCGGCTCCGGTCCGGGTCGGCGACCTGCTCGTGACGCCGGTGACGGGTGCATACGGCTACTCGATGGCCAGCAACTACAACAAGGTCCCGCGTCCGGCGGTGGTGTTCCTGCGCGGCGGCAAAGCTCACCTTGTGATCCGGCGGGAGACTGCCGATGATCTCGTCGGTCTGGATCTTCCCTGAGGTTGGCGCCCGCCGGGCCGGCACTGCGCCAGACTGGGTCGAGAGAGGATTGGGGTTGGAATGGCTGAAGACGTCGTACGGGTCGGCCTGCTCGGGTGCGGGCACGTCGGCTCCGCGCTGGTGCGCCTGATCACGGACAACGGCGACTCGATCGAGGCGCGCACCGGTGTGCGGTTGCAGGTCGCCAGGGTCGCGGTCCGGAACCTCTCGCGTGAGCGCGATGTCGCCCTGCCCGCGAGCGCGTTCACGAACGACGTCAACGCGGTCGTCGGGGATCCCGACGTCGATGTCGTCGTCGAGGTCATCGGCGGCATCGAACCGGCCCGGGAGCTGATCGTCGAGGCGCTGAAGACGGGCAAGCCGGTCGTGACGGCGAACAAGGAGCTGCTCGCCAACTTCGGCAAGGAGCTCTTCGAGACCGCGGAGGCTGCGGGCGTCGACCTGCTGTTCGAGGCGTCCGTGGCCGGTGGTGTGCCGCTCATCCGTCCGCTGCGCGAGTCGCTCGCCGGCGACCGCATCCGCCGGGTGATGGGCATCGTCAACGGCACCACCAACTACATCCTCACCCGCATGACCGAGGCGGGTGCGTCCTTCAGCGATGCCCTGGCCGAAGCCCAGGGCCTGGGATTCGCGGAGCGGGACCCGACCGCCGACGTCGAGGGCTTCGACGCCGCGGCGAAAGCCGCGATCATCGCGACGATTGCGTTCGGCGCGCGGGTCGTGGCCGGCGACGTGTACCGCGAGGGCATCAGCGAGCTGACCGACGCGGACATGGCGTCCGCCCGCGAGCTCGGCTACGTCGTCAAGCTCCTCGCCGTGGCGGAGGAGGACGTCCACGGTGTGGCCGTGCGCGTCCACCCGACGATGATCCCCTCGCACCACCCGCTGGCGTCCGTACGCGAGTCGTTCAACGCGGTGTTCATCGAAGCCGACGCGGTGGGTGAGCTGATGCTCTACGGACGCGGCGCCGGGGGCGCCCCGACCGCCAGCGCGGTGCTGGGTGACCTGATCGATGCGTCGAAGAACCTCGTCAGCGGCGGCCGCGGCGCCACGATCGGCGCGCTCGCCCGGAAGCCGATCCGACCCATCGACGAGGTCGAGAGCCAGTTCTACCTGCAGCTCGAGGTCGCCGATCAGCCGGGCGTGCTGGCGGAGATCGCGATGCAATTCGGTGAGCACGATGTCTCGATCAAGTCGATGCAGCAGATCGGGATCGGCGCCGAGGCGCGGATCATCTTCATCACGCACCAAGCGCGGGAGGCGGACCTGCGCCGTACCGTCCACGCGTTGCGCGACGTGAAGTCCGTCCACCGGGTCGGCTCGGTGCTCCGGGTCATGGGAGACGAACCCGGATGAGCGAACCGGTGACACCACACGGGTACGGCCGAACGCCGAGCGAAGCGGGGCCGGAGCGGCCCGGCCCGCAGGGCCGAGAGCGGAAACGATGAGCCCCGGCGGAGCGTGGTCGAAGCCCTGGCCGGGCTTGATCGAGGCGTACCGGGAGCACCTCCCGGTCACCGACTCGACCCCGGTCGTCACCCTGCTCGAGGGGGGCACCCCGCTGTTGCGCGCGGAGCGGCTCTCGGCCGAGCTGGACCTCGAGGTGTGGCTCAAGATCGAGGGCGCGAACCCCACCGGATCCTTCAAGGACCGCGGCATGACCATGGCCATCACGAAGGCCGTCGAGTCCGGCGCGAAGGTCGTCGTCTGCGCGTCGACCGGGAACACGTCGGCGTCCGCGGCGGCGTACGCCGCGCGCGCCGGTCTCACGTGCGGAGTCGTGATCCCCGAGGGGCAGATCGCCCTCGGCAAGCTCGCGCAGGCGCTCATTCACGGCGCCCGGGTGGTGCCGGTGAAGGGCAACTTCGACGAGGCGCTGCAAGTGGTGCGCGGGCTCGGTGAGCTGGGCGAGGTGACGGTCGTGAACTCGATCAACCCGTTCCGCATCGAAGGCCAGAAGACCGCGGCGTTCGAGATCATGGACGCGCTCGGTGACGCACCCGACGTCCACTGCATCCCGGTCGGCAACGCGGGCAACATCACCGCGTACTGGCGGGGGTACCTGGAGTACGAGCGGCTGGGGCGCTCGGGCCGCCCGCCCCGGATGTTGGGGTGGCAGGCCCAGGGGGCGGCACCGCTCGTGGGTGGCGAACCCGTGTTGCACCCCGAGACGATCGCAACCGCGATCCGCATCGGCAACCCGGCGAGCTGGGACGGTGCCATCGCCGCGCGTGACGAGTCGGGCGGCGCGATCGGCTCGGTGAGCGATGCCGAGATCCTGGCGGCCTATCGAGAGCTCGCGGCGACCGAGGGCGTGTTCGTTGAACCCGCGTCGGCCGCGTCCGTGGCCGGTCTGCGCAAGGCGGTGGCGGCCGGATTGGTCGAGGCCGGAGAGCGCGTGGTGTGCACGGTAACCGGGCACGGTTTGAAGGACCCGCAGCGCGCGATCGAAGAGGTGCGACTCGGGGAACCGGTTGTCGCGTCCCTCGACGCGGTTGCCACCGAGCTCGGCCTGCAGTAGCACGTTCGGTCACGCCCCCGAAGGAGAGCTCCGAATGACGACGACGGTGCGTCGCGTTGCGCTGGTCACCGGCGCATCGGCCGGGATCGGGCGGGCCTTCGCGCTCGCGCTGGCGGACCGTGGTCACGATCTCGTGCTCGTCGCGCGGGACACGGAGCGCCTCGAGGAGCTGGCCGAGGAGCTGCGCGCCGCCTACGGCGCGTCGGCCGAGGTGCTCACCGCCGACCTCTCGGACCCGGCCGCGCTCGCCCGGGTCGAGGCCCGGGTCTCCGACCGGGACCGGCCGATCGACCTGCTCGTGAACAACGCGGGCTTCGGCACCTCCGGTCGGTTTGCCGCGCTGCCCGTCGAGCGCGAAGCCCAGGAGATCCAGCTCAACGTGATCGCGCTCGTGCGCCTCACGCACGCTGCACTCGGAGCCCAGATCGATCGCGGCCGGGGAGGGGTCATCAACGTCGGCTCGATCGCGGGGTACCAGCCGACGCCGGGCAACGCGATCTACGGCGCGACCAAGGCGTTCGTGCGGAGCTTCACGCAGGGGGTGCACGAAGAGCTCAAGGGCAGCGGGGTGAAGTGCATGGTCTTGTCGCCCGGGTTCACCCGCACCGAGTTCCAACAGCGCGCCGGGTTCGACTCGAGCGAGGTGCCCGGCTTCCTCTGGCAGGACGCGCCGACGGTGGTCCAGCATGCACTGCGGGCCTACGACAAGGGTCGGGCGGAGTGCGTGCCGGGCCCGCTGAACACCGCGACCGCGGTGTTCAGCGCGGTGACGCCCCACTCGGTGACGCGGCGGATCGCCGGGGTCGTGGTGAGCCGCAGCGAGAAGTAGCGGGCTCAGGCCGGGTCGACCCTCGAGACGGCACCCTGGTCCGACAGCACGTAGAGCTCGCCGGCCGCGTCCTGGCCGAAGCTCGCGATCGCAGGTGATCGCACCGGCAGCGCCCGGTCCTGAACGACCTTGCCGTCCTTCGCCGCGAGCGCGCGGAGCTGGCCGGCGCAGTAGTCGGCGAAGAGGTAGGCGCCGCGCAGCGCAGGGATGCGCGAGCCGCGGTACACGTAGCCGCCGGTCACCGCGCAGTTCCCGCCGTCATGGGAGTAGTCGAAGACCGGCAGGACCGCGCGCCGTGCCTCGCCGTCGCGGTAGCGGTGCGTTCCCTCCCATACGTTCCAGCCGAAGTTGACGCCGCGCCCGCCCCCGGATGCCTTCGTCGCGAGGTCGACTTCCTCCCACGCGTTCTGGCCCACATCGCCGATCCACAGATCCCCGGTGCTCGTGTCCCACGAGAAGCGCCACGGGTTGCGGAGCCCGTACGACCAGATCTCGGGCCGGGCCCCGGGGGTGCTCACGAACGGGTTGTCGGCAGGGATGGTGTACGCCCTGCCCGCGCCCGGCGTCGGGTCGATGCGCAGGATCTTGCCGAGCAGCGTGCCCAGCGACTGACCGTTCCCGCCCGAGACGTGGCCCGGACCCTGGTCACCGGCACTGCCGCCGTCGCCGAGGCCGATATACAGCATCCCGTCAGGCCCGAACGCGAGGTCGCCACCATTGTGGTTCGGCTGCGGTTGCGCCTGCGCGAGGACTTGGCGGCGCGAGGCCTTGTCCACGGCGCCCGCGGCGTTGACCGCGTACTCGTCGACGCGCGTGTCGCCGTTGCCGTTGGAGTAGTGGGCGTACAGCTTCGAGCCGTCGGGCGAGTACGCGATCCCGAGCAGGCCCTGCTCGTTGCCCGTGCTGTTCACGAGTGACCTGATGTCGAGGACCGGCTTCGGGTCGAGCGCCTTGTTGCGAATCGCGCGGACGCGGCCGACCTTCTCGGTGATGTAGAGCGTGGCGTCACCTGGACGAATCGTCATGGCGGTCGGCCGTTCGAGCTCGGCCAGCTTCGTGAGCTTGACGTTCACCGCCGCGAGGTCGGCGGCGGTCGTGGCTCCGGACGAGCTTGTCGTCGGCCGCGACGTGGTGATGGTCTTCGCGCTGGTCGAGTCGTCCCGGCTCGTGCAGCCCGCGGCGACCAATCCGACGACGAAGCAGGCCGCGAGCGAGGTGACCAGGCGTCGATGCATGCCCCGACCGTATCGAGCAGGCCGCCGAATCTCCGTCGCATACTGTGGGCCTCGTGAAATACGTGGTGCTGGTCCCGGACGGCTGCGCGGACGAGCCGGTCGACGAGCTCGACGGGAAGACACCGCTGGAGGCGGCCGCGCTCCCGAACCTTCAAGCGCTGGCGCGGCGCAGCGAGGTCGGCCGGGCGACGGTCATCCCGGGTGGGCTCCCGCCGGGCAGCGACGTCGGCAACCTCGCGATCCTGGGCTACGACCCCCTCGAGTTCCACACCGGCCGCGCGCCGATCGAGGCCGCGGCGATGGGCGTCGACCTGGCCCCGGACGAGGTCGCCTACCGCTGCAACCTCGTGACGCTCGGCGCCGACGACACGATGGTCGACTTCGCCGCGGGCCACCTCTCGAGTGAGCAGAGCCATCCCATCGTCGCCGCGCTCGATGCCGAGTTGGGGAACGGGCGCGACGGGGTCCGGTTCCACGCCGGAGTGGAGTACCGCCACCTCGTCGTCACCCCGAGCGATTGGGCCGACGCCGACTGCACCCCTCCGCACGATCTCACCGGCAAGCCGGCGCGGTTCCCCACCGGACCCGCGGCCGCGAAGCTCCTGGCGTTGATGGACGCGTCCCGGCCCGTCGTCACGGCCGCGGCGGCCGAGGTCGGCTCGATTGCCACGCAGATCTGGCTCTGGGGTCAAGGGGTGCGCCCGACGTTGCCCCGCTTCGCCGATCGCTTCGGTGTCGATGGTCGGCTGACGTCCGCGGTCGACCTCGTGCGCGGGCTCGGCGTCCTCGCCGGCATCGAGGTCCTCGACGTGCCCGGCGCGAGTGCCGGGTTCGACAACGACTACGCCGCCCAGCGCGACGCGTGCGTGGGTTCGCTGCGCGACCGTGACTTCTTCCTGCTCCACGTCGAGGCGACCGACGAAGCCGGGCACCAGCAGAACGCCGCGGAGAAGGTCGCGGCGCTCGAGCACTGGGACCGCGAGATCATCGGGCCTCTGCTCGAGGCGCTGCCCGGGTTCGGCCCGCACCGCGTCCTGCTCCTGCCGGACCACGCCACGCCGATCCGGCTCGGCACCCACACCTCGGATCCGGTGCCGTACCTGCTGTACGACTCCGAGGTGCAGGTCGAGGGGCGCGCCTACACCGAGACGGCCGTGGCGGGGCTCACGCCGGTGGCCGCGCACGGTCTCATGGGGCGGCTCACCGCCTCGGCACGCCTCCGAGCGGTCCGGGGCGGTCCAGGTCGGGCGGGGTGACGACGAGGGGCCCGATGATGGCCTAGGATGGCCGCCGGTGCCCACCGCCACCTCGGCGGGTGCGTGCCCCGACCTCCTTTCCGGGGGGTCCCACCCGAGACCGGAGTTGCTCCGAGATCCCGGGTGCCGTTTCGCAAGTCGCGTCCGGTTCTCGCCGCACGCATCGTCCGACTGGACTGCCGGCAGCAGTGTCCACGCCGGCCGGACCAGTCGATTCCAAGGAGCAGATGATGGCCTCCGAGCAGCAACTCGAACGGTCGATGCTCGACGGCAAGGATCGTGAAGAGCTGCACGCGATCGCCGGCGCGATGGGCGTCAAGGGGATCACCCGCCTGCGCAAGGCCGATCTCGTCGACGCGATCCTCGCCGCCGCCGCCGGCCGCGCCGGTGGCTCCGGGAACGGGAAGGGCGGGGCCAAGGACACGGTGAACGGGTCGGGGGACGCGAAGCCCAAGCGGGCCGTCCGTTCGAAGAAGGCCTCCGAGCTCGTGGCGGGCGATGCCAGCATCGCGGCGCTCGCCGCGGAGGAGGAAGCACTCGCCTCCGCCGGGGCCGAGCCCGAAGTGGCGCCCCGACCGGGACGGCGTCCCGCGCCGGCCCCCGAACCCGGTCAAGCCCAGGCCGATGGCGACGACGCGTCGGCGTCCGCCTCGACCACGAGTGCACCACGCGTGGACTCCGAGGACGAGCGCGCTTCCTACGGCGACGGGAACCGCACGGGCACGCGCCGCCGTCGCCGCCGAGGTCGCGATCGCGGCGAGCGCCCGCCCGGTGAGCGTCCGCCCGAGGGCGGGGGCGAGCCGCGTGAGCGCGAGTTCAGCGGTGAGCCGATCGAGATCGAGGGACTCCTCGACCTGCGTGACGAGGGCTACGGCTTCCTGCGCACGAGCGGATACCTCCCCGGTCGCAACGACGTGTACGTGTCGGCGTCGCAGGTGCGTCGATTCGCGCTGCGCAAGGGCGACTACGTGAAGGGCGCGACCCGCCCGCCCGCGAGCAACGAGAAGTACCCGGCCCTGCTCCGGGTCGATCAGATCAACGACGTGAGCCCCGACGACGCCCGCGAGCGACCGCGCTTCGAGGATCTCACCCCGCTGTTCCCGGACGAGCGGCTCAAGCTCGAGCTCCCCGAGGAGCCGGGCCAGCTCACCGGCCGGATCGTCGAGCTGCTCTCGCCGATCGGCAAGGGTCAGCGCGGCTTGATCGTGTCGCCACCCAAGGCCGGCAAGACCACGATCCTCAAGCAGATCGTCTACGCGATCGAGCGGAACAACCCCGAGGTCCACCTCATGGTGCTGCTCGTCGACGAGCGGCCCGAAGAGGTCACCGACATGAAGCGCCACGTGCTGCGCGGCGACGTCGTCGCGAGCACGTTCGACCGCCCCTCGGACGAGC
>JADGON010000096.1 GCA_017882945.1 Acidimicrobiia bacterium
CGGCCGACGAGGATCGAGAACGCCAGCGTCAGCTGGTACCAGTGCGAGGTGACGGTGATGCCCGGGAACGCCGAACCGTTGCCGTTGGCCGCCGACGCGTACGAGTACAGGATTTCCGACAGGCCGTGTGGACCGCTATTGCCGAGTTGGCTCACTGCGGTCGAGAGCACCGCGGTGATGCCGGCCAACACCAGGGTCACGGTCGGGACCGCGAGGACGTAGAGCGTCGCCAACTTGACGTCGGGCGCCCGGATCTTCTTGCCCAGGTACTCGGGCGTTCTTCCGACCATGAGCCCGGCAATGAACACCGCGACGAGCGCGAGGATCAAGACGCCGTAGAGCCCCGACCCGATACCGCCCGGGCCGTACTCGCCGAGCAGGATGTTCGTGAGCACGATGCCACCGCCGAGCGGTGTGAAGGAGTCGTGTGACGAAGTCACCGAGCCTGTCGTCGTGCTCGTCGAGTTCGATCCGTGCATGGCGCTGGCCGCGGCGCCGAAACGCACCTCCTTTCCTTCCATGTTCCCGCCGGGATTCGAAGCCGTCGCGGTCTGCGCCGCGCCCGCCGCGGTGACCTGCGGATTCCCGTTGGTTTCGAGAAGCTGGGTCCCGATCATCGGCAGCGCCCAGAACGCGAGCATCACCGCGAAGACGGCCCAGCCCTGGCGCTTGTCGCCGACCATCTTCCCGAACGTGTAGGTGAGGCCGAAGCCGATGAGCGCTGCGAAGTACATCTGGAGGAAGTTGGTGAACCCGTTTGGGTTCTCGAACGGGTGACCGGAGTTGGCGTTGTAGAACCCGCCACCGTTCGTGCCGAGCTCCTTGATCGCCTCCTGTGAGGCGACCGGGCCGCCCGGCACGACGGCCGTGCCCGTGGGATGCCCGGTCGCGTCCTTGGCCTGGACGAGCGCCGAGTCGACCGGCTTGTACGGGGTGTTGCCGCGGAAGTTGTCGATCACGCCCTGGCTCACGAAGACGACCGCCAGGACGAGCGACAGCGGCAGCAGGATGCGGACGCAGCTGCGGACGAGGTCGACCCAGAAGCTGCCGATGGTCTTGGAGCGCCGGCGCGCGAGACCACGGATCAGCGCGACGGCGACCGTGAGACCGATGGCCGCCGACAGGAAGTTCTGCACGCCGAGCACCGTCATCTGTGTGAAGTGCGAGACGGTCGCCTCCGGGACGTAGCTCTGCCAATCGGTGTTCGTGACGAAGCTGACGGAGTTGTTGAGCGCCATGAACGGCGGGACACCCGCGACGTGCGTGGGGTTCACCGGCAGGTGCGATTGCACCCGCTGAAAGAGGTAGACCGCGAGCACCGCGACCGCGTTGAATGAGAGCAGCGAGAGGGCGTATGTCTTCCAGTGCTGCTCGCCCTCGGGGTCGATCCCGCTGAGGCGGTAGATCGGCCGTTCGATGGCGCCGAAGATGCGGTCTCCGGGCGCCTTCTTGTTGGAGAACACCTTCGCCATGTACGCGCCGGCGATCGGCGTGCTCACGATCAGCAGCACCGCCAGCGCAACGAACTGGATCCACTCGGACGCGCGCATCTACAGCTTCTCCGGAAACAGGAGTGCAACGAACAGGAAGATCACCAAGGCGATGGCGAGCACCATCGCGGTGAAGTTGTCGACGCCGGACGTCGCGAGCATGCGGGTCACGCGGCCACCGCCTCGTCGGCGGGAAGCGGGCCCTGATCCGGCGTGGCTTCGGCTTCGGCCTGCTCATCGGGACCGAGGATCCGGTCGCACGCGTGCGTATACGCCACACACAGTGCGAAGAACCCCAGGACGAACACGATGCTCACGATGTCGTACACGGCCACTCCTCTCGGCGCTCCCGACGCGTGGTCGGAAGGCGTTTGTACGGAGGCAGTCACCGCATGCCAAGGCTCTTGACGCGGATATGACGCGCCGGCGGCGCCGATGTGACATCGGTTGCTCGCCAATTTCGAGATTGTTTCCGGCCTGTTTCACGCTCTCCGGCGACTGGCGTATACGGCGCGTCAAGACGGGCTCGCTCGCGTCATGAACGCGTCAAGAGGGCTCGTCACGCGCGTGCGGGAAGCGCACGATCGGATGAGGCGCCCGAGGTCCGGGCGTCAATCCCACGGGAGGACCCGTGCACAACGATGTTGCCTTTGTTGCCCTCACGGTCGTGTTCTTCGTGCTGGCCGGGCTGCTGACGATCGCGTGCGATCGCATCATCGGTCCGGACCCGGTCGAAGAGCCGGTCGAGGACGGCATGAGCGAGGAGCGGGTAGCGGCATGAGCTACGACAACGCCCTCGGTCTCATCCTCGCGATCGCGCTCACCGCGTACCTCGTGTACGCCCTGCTCGCTCCGGAGAAGCTATGAGCGCCGCTGGTTGGATCCAACTTCTCGTCTTTATCGGGCTGATCTTCGTCTTCACGCCGATCCTCGGCGGGTACATGGCGAAGGTCTGGGGCGGCGGCAAGGCGCCGGGTGACCGCGTGTTCGGCCCCGTCGAGCGCGTGATCTACCGCGTGTGCGGGATCAACCCGGAGAGCGAGCAGCGCTGGACGGTTTACACGTTCTCGCTGCTCGCCTTCAGCGCGGTCTCGTTGCTGTTCGTCTACGGGTTCCAGCGCCTGCAGTCGCACCTGCCGTTCAACCCCGACCACCTGCAGGCCGTGCGCCCCGACCTTGCCTGGAACACGGCTGCCAGCTTCATCACCAACACGAACTGGCAGAGCTACGGCGGCGAGAGCACGATGAGCCACCTCACCCAGATGGCCGGGCTCGCGGTGCAGAACTTCGCCTCCGCGGCCGCCGGTCTCGCGGTGATGGTCGCGTTGATCCGCAGCCTGACCCGCCGCAAGGGCCGCACGATCGGGAACTTCTGGGTCGACCTCATCCGCACCACGCTGCGGATCCTTCTCCCGATCGCCTTTGTCGCGGCGATCGTGCTCGTGAGCCAGGGAGTGGTGCAGAACTTCCACGCTTCGGTGCACGCGACGACGGTCGCCGGTGGTTCTCAAACCATTCCCGGTGGACCCGCCGCGAGTCAGATCTCGATCAAGCAACTCGGTACGAACGGCGGTGGGTTCTTCAACACGAACTCGGCGCACCCGTTCGAGAGCCCGAACGGCTTGACGAACATGATCGAGATGTTCTTCCTGATCATGATCCCGTTCGCGGCGACCTACGCCTTGGGCTTGCTCATCAAGGGCAAGAAGTTCGGGTGGACGATCTTCGGCGCGATGTTCATGCTGATGATCATCTCGATCGGTGTCGCGGTCGGCTTCGAGTCGCACGGCAACCCGCAGTTCAACCGGGCTGGTGTGACGCAACAGGTCACGGCGAGCTCGCCCGGCGGCAATGCCGAGGGGAAGGACGTGCGGTTCGGGCCCTCTGCCTCCGGCGAATGGGCCGGCGCAACGACGGGTTCGTCGAACGGCTCGGTGAACTCGTTCCACGACAGCTTCACGCCGCTCGGCGGTCTTGTGCCGCTCACGAACCTCTTGCTGGGTGAGGTCACGCCCGGCGGGTTGGGTGTCGGTCTCACCGGCATGCTCGTCCTCGCCATCCTCACGGTGTTCATCGCCGGACTCATGGTCGGACGAACGCCGGAGTTCCTCGGCAAGAAGATCCAGGCCGCCGAGATGAAGATGGTCGTGCTCCACATCCTCTTCGCACCGCTCGTCATCCTCGGCTTCGCGGCCGTGTCGGTCGTGATGAAATCCTCGGTGAGCTCGATCTACAACTCCGGGCCCCACGGGTTGTCCGAGGTCGTGTACTCGTTCGCTTCGTCGGCCGGCAACAACGGCTCGGCATTCGGCGGCATCACGACGAACACCAACTGGTACAACACGACAATGGGCATCACGATGCTCGTCGGGCGCTTCTTCCTGATCATCCCGATGCTCGCGATCGCCGGTTCGCTCGTGCGCAAGCAGGCGACTCCGGTCAGTGCCGGCACGTTCCGTACCGACACGCCGCTGTTCGGTGGTCTGCTCACCGCGATCGTCGTGATCGTCGCGGGCCTCACGTTCTTCCCCGTCTTGGCGCTCGGCCCCATCGTCGAGCACCTCGTCGGCCACTTCTAAGGAGCAGGTGACGTGTCTGTGTC
>JADGON010000407.1 GCA_017882945.1 Acidimicrobiia bacterium
ATCGAACGCGACAACCGTGTCTGCGATCGCACGGTGGGACTGCGGGTCGGGTTGAGCGTGGGCGAGGTGACGCGCGAGGACGGTGATTACTTCGGTGACCCGGCGATCGAGGCCGCACGACTCTGCGCTGAGTGTGAGGGCGGTCAGATCCTGGCCGCGGATGTCGTGCGTGCCGTGGCGGGACGGCGCAACAAGCACGAGTGCATCAGTGTCGGGCCGTTGGAGTTGAAGGGGTTGCCCGAGCCAGTCGACACGGTCGCGGTGCGCTGGGAGGCGCTCGTTGGGAACGCCACGAATGCCGTGCCGTTGCCGGCCCGCTTAAGCGTGCGTCCCGCAGTGGGAGTGGTTGGACGCAGTTCCGAGATGGCGGCGCTGGTGGACGCGTGCAAGCGGGTCGCGGGTGGCGAGGGCCGGCAGGTGGTGCTGGTCTCGGGTGAGGCCGGCCTGGGCAAAACGACTCTGGTGGCGGAGGCGGCCCGGGCCGCGTTTGACGGTGGTGCGTGCGTGTTGTTCGGGCATAGCGACGAAGATCTCGCCAAGCCGTATCAGCTCTTCGCCGAGGCGCTCGGTCACTACGTGATGCACGCGCCGGAGGACCAACTGATCGCGCACGTCGGCGAGCATGGGTCGGAGCTGGCCCGGCTGGTCCCCTCGCTCGCGCGCCGGATTCCGGATCTGCCGCCGTCGAAGGCGACCGACACCGACACTGAGCGGTACCTACTCTTCGCGGCAGTAGTCGGACTCCTGGCGATGCTCTCCGGGCAGCAGTTGGTCGTTCTTGTGCTGGATGATCTTCAGTGGGCGGACGAGGCAAGCCTCCTTCTGCTGCGCTATCTCGTGGCCTCGGAAGTGCCGACGCGGTTGCTCGTGCTCGGCACTTATCGTGACAGCGAGTTGCCCAACGCGCACGTCCTGGTCGAGACGCTGGGTGTGCTGCGACGTTCCCACGGCGTGTCGCGGATCGATCTCGTCGGCCTCGATGACAACGGCGTGCTGGCGCTTCTCGAGGCCGGCGCCGGGCAACGGCTCGAGGGCGCGGTGATCGAGCTCGCGCGCGCCATCTCTCGCGAGACCGACGGCAACCCGTTTTTCGTCACTGAGGTGCTCCGTAACCTCGTGGAGACCGGTGCGATCCGCCAGGACGCGACCGGTGGCTGGGAAGCCGACGACCAGCTCGACGTCACGGCGCTGCCCGACTCCGTACGCGATGTGATTGCCGCCCGTGTCGTGCGCTTGGGTAAGGAGGCCGGACGCGTGCTCGCGGTTGCGTCGGTGATCGGACGCGATTTCGATCTCGAGCTCCTGTCCCGCGCGAGCGAGACTTCCGAAGACGCGCTGCTCGACATTCTCGACGCGGCCGCGTCTGTTGCTCTGGTCCGCGAGGTGGCCGACACGGGGCGCTACACGTTTGCCCACGCCCTGATCCAACACACGCTGTATGACGACTTAGGCCACAACCGCCGCACACGGGCGCACCGACAGGTTGGCGTTGCCCTGGAAGCACTGTGTGGGGACCGGCCGGGGAATCGGGTCGGTGAGCTCGCTCGCCATTGGGTCAGCGCGACGCAACCGATCGATCTCGACAAGGCGATCAGCTACTCGCGTCAGGCCGGCGGCGCGGCGCTCGCCGCGCTCGCTCCCGGCGATGCGCGGGGCTACTACGCCCAGGCGCTGGACCTGTACGCGCGGGCGGATGACCCCGACCCGGTCCTCGGGCTCGACCTCGCCATCGGCCTCGGCACCGCGCAGCGCCAGACCGGCGACGCGGGATTTCGCCAGACGCTGCTCGACGCCGGCCGCCGGGCCGCGGATCTCGGAGACACTGAGCGGCTCGTCGCGGCCGCCCTGGCCAGTGACCGGGGGTTCGCGGCGAACGTCGGGGTCATCGACGCCGACAAGGTCGAGATCTTGGAGATCGCCCTTACCCGCCTGCCCGCCGAAGACCCCGACCGGGCGCTGGTGCTCGCCACCCTGTGCCAGGAGCTGATCTACGGGAGCACCCTCGAGCGCCGCCGGGCCCTAGCCGACGAGGCTCGCACCATCGCCGTGGCATCGGGCGACGACGCCACCATCGTGCGGGTCCTCAACCTGGTCCTCTTCCCGCTCCTCGTACCCCCTTTGCTCGAGGAGTCGCTGGTCTGGTCGGCCGACGCGGTCGCTCGGGCTGAGCGGGTCGGGGACCCGGTGCTCCTGTTCTGGGCGGTCTCGTACCGTGCATTGGCAGCGGCCTGCGCCGGGGACTTCGAGGAGATGGAACGCTGCCACGAACTCAGCTGGTCGCTCCTGGACCAGCTTGACCAGCCGCAGCTCAACTGGTGGCGCAGCTATACGCGTTGTATGCGGGCCCTGATCACCGGGAACACCGAGCTGGCCGAACGGTTCGCGCTGGAGGCGCTTCAGCTCGGCACCGACAGCGGCCAACCCGACGCCATGATCTTCTTCGCCGCTCAGAGCGGGGCGGCGAGCGCGCAACGCGGAACCGCCGGCGAGCTCGTCCCGGTCATGGAGCAGATAACCGCCGATGCACCTGAGCTCGCGCCGGTGATCGCCGCGGCGCTTACGACGGCCAACGTGGAGGCGGGCCGAACCGATGACGCGCTTGCGCTGCTCGAGGAGGCCGCCGCGACCAACTTCGATCTTCCGCTGGACCCGCTCTGGCTCACCGCGATGGTCCAGTACGCCGATGCTGCCGTGCGCTGCCGAGCCCCTCGATTCGCTCGGCCGCTGTTCGACCGGCTCGCGCCGTGGGCCGGTCAGTTCTCGATCACCGGCCTGACGGCTGACGGGCCGGTGAGCCAATACCTCGGTGGTCTTGCCACCGTCCTCGGCCGCTACGACGAGGCGAACGGCTATTTCACCCGAGCCGCTGCGTTCAACGACCGGATCGGCGCCAAGTTCTTTGCTGCCTGTACCAACCTCTACTGGGGGAAAATGCTCGCCGAGCGCAACGCCCCGGGCGACGCCGAGAAGGCACGGGAGCTTCTCACCGACGCGCAAATCGCCGCCATCGCCAACGGGTACGCGAGCGTCGAACGCCGCGCCGCCCAAGCATTCAGAGACCTGAACTGACGCTCGCCCATTAGTCCGAGGTGTCCCAGAACATGCGCCGAATACGGCCGATCCCGCGTCCCCGAAGTGCC
>JADGON010000408.1 GCA_017882945.1 Acidimicrobiia bacterium
ACTTCGGCATCATCCGCTCGGCCTTCGTCATCGACGAGAAGGGCAAGATCGTCGATGCGTTCTACAGGGTCAGCCCGAAGGCGACCGTCGGAAAGGTGCAGGGCGCGCTGAAGGCCCTGGACGGCGCGTAAACCGCACCGAAAGATGGCTTGCCACCGGGGGAAACGGGTCTACCCTTTTGGACAGGAGTGCTCGGCTTCAGCCCGGACCCCGCCGGGTCGAGTCCCCCTCGCAGAGTGCCACCCCAACCGCATGCGGACAGGGACAAGGCCATGCGAGCGTCCATGAGGCCCTGGCTCCAAACCCTCCAGAGTCAGGGCCTCGACGCGTCCGGTCTGCCCCGAAGGCCCCGCGTGGTGGCGTTCACGACCCGAGCCGCATCGGTGCGAGCGTCGGTGCATCCGGCGCGCCGCCGACGACGGAGATGGTGATCTGATTGCGCCCGGCGCGAAACAGCGAGGGGGGAAGCACCGCTACGAAGGTGCCGCCGCCTAAAAACGGGTTGGGCGCCACAGTCGCGAGTGAGCCGACCGTTCCGTTCACCCCGATGGCGAGCTCGTCGCCGACACCGCCACCGACGAAGCCGTCGACGTACGTCCACGGAGCCGAGTCGGCATTCAGATCGACGTCCTCGAATCGCTCGGGATGGTTGAGGCCGACCGCAAGGTCCGAGGGTTCCTGCTTCGCCAGCGGCTTCTCGGCGTGTCCGACGAGCGCGCCGTACCGAGAGCCGCCCTCGTAGATCCGGAGGGTGTTGTCGGTCCCGGGGGCCGCGGCCCGGCTCGCCAGGACCTTGGCGAAGCCGCTCGGCCCGTCCCACTCCCGGTACCGGGCGTCCGCGTTGCTCTCGCTGATGAGCTCGCTCGCGATGTCGAAGAACTTCCGCGGCCCATCGGGGCGCGGCGCGTCGAGCAGCGAGTGGCCGTCGACCTTCCACGGCAGGTCCGCTCCCAGCTCGTCGGCGATGGTCGGGAGCACGTCGATGGACCGGGCCGGCCGGTCGTCGATCGTACCCATGCCGTGTCCGGGCTCCTTGACGAAGAGCGGGACCCACATCACCTGCGGGTACGTCGCCGCGGTGACGTTGCGCAGCGGGTTGCCGACCGTGAACGCCTCTCCGTGGTCCGCGGTCACGACGACGAGCGATGGGTCGTAGGCACCGAGCGAGCGGAGCTTGGCCACGATCTGGCCGAGGAGCCGGTCCGCAGCCTGCACCTGCAGGAGATGACGCTGCCGGGCGACGTCGGCCAGCACCTGATCGGTCCAGACATCGGACTGCCCGGGGACGCTCTGCTCGTCCGAGTAGCTGCGGCCGTCGGGAAGAAGGTGCCACGGGACGTGGGGGAGCAGCACGTGGAGGTAGTCGAGCCGGGCGCGTTTCGACGCATGGAGCGAATCGAGGAATCGACGACCCGCAGGGATCTGGGCATCGAGCGTCTGATCGGAGATCCGTTGGCTGAAGAGCGATCCCGTCGAGCTCGGTACGAGCAGGTTCATCCAGAGGTCGAGCGACTTCCGCGCCATCCAGGTGAGGCCCTTGGCCGGCTCGGCGTCACCCGCCGGATTCAACGCCTCGGCGTTCTCATGGGTGTTGAGCTGGTAGCGGTTGCCGAGCAGCGTGAAGAGGTTGTGCGGGTACACGGAAGCGGTGGGTACGGCTTGCGGATCGGTCGGGTAGCTCCCGGTGAGCAAAGCTGGGACGGCCACATTCGTGTACGGGGCGACCGTCGTGGTGTTCCGGTACCAGGTCGAGTCCCGAGCGAGCCCGGCGAAGTTCGGGTAGAGGCCGGCATCGATGTGTCCGGTGCCGTCGAGCAGCGACTCGAGCGGGAGCTCGTCCATGACGATCAGGACCACCCGGTCGGGTCGGCGGACGGTCACGTCCGAAGCATTCGCGACGCGGCTCGTGAGGACCAGGGGCCGGACCTGGTCGTTCATCACGAAGAGGAGCGCGAAGGCAAGGGGCGCGAGAGCGAGGAACCGGAGGAAGGTGCCGACGACGGGCACGCGCAGGAGCAGCAGGGCGGCCAGCACTGCGAACGGCAGGGCGATCGCCAGTCGTGCCGCGGTCTCGAAGCCCGTCTGATCGCCTAGCACTTCCGCCACGATGGTCCCGACGATCAGCCCGCCGATACCGGCGTGCACGAAGCGCCGAGCCGCCGGCCATGCGATCCCGATCAGCAGCTCGATCGCCCAGAGGATCGCCGGTGGGCCGATGAGGATGAGCGCGACCAGCGCCACGATCTGGACCGGGCTCGCTCCACTCGTCACGAAAGTGTCGTGGGCGTTCCGGCGCAGCGAATCGAGCAGCGGCTGGACGATCGCGACGCCGGTCAGCGCAAAGAGCTCGATGAAGCTGCGTGCTTCGACCCGCCAGCTCGGACGGCGACGGCCTCCAGCAGCATCGGTCGAGCCGACCGCGTCCACGTTGCCCCCGTCTTGGATCACTGCCCGATGCGGACCGAAAACGTCCCGCGACTACGTCTAGAGAGCGCGAACGAATTGTGAGCGTTCGATGAAGTGACCCGAGGTGGACCGGAGGTTGAGCGTCAGGTGGAAGGCGACGGCATCGAGCTATGCCCCGATCGCGTGGAAGCCACCGTCCACGTGCAGCATCTCGCCGGTCGTCGCGGGGAACCAGTCCGAGAGCAGCGCGACGGCTGCCTGCGCGACGGGCTGGTGGTCACGGATGTCCCAGCCGAGTGGTGCGCGCTGGGACCACACGGCCTCGAACTGGTCGAAGCCCGGGATGCTGCGAGCGGCAAGCGTGCGGATCGGGCCGGCGGAAACGAGGTTCACGCGGATCCCGCGGGGTCCGAGCTCCCGGGCGAGATACCGGGCGGTGGACTCGAACGCCGACTTTGCGACGCCCATCCAGTCGTAGACCGGCCAGGCCTGACGCTGGTTGTCGAAGTCGAGCCCGACGATCGATCCGCCTTGGCCCATGAGGGGCAGCGCGGCGCGAGCCAGCGCCGCGAGCGAGTACGCGGAGACCTGGAACGCGATCGCCACGTCCTCCCACGGCGCCTCGAGGAACCCGCCACCGAGGCAGGACTCGGGTGCGAACGCGATCGCGTGGAGCACGCCGTCGAGCTGCCCACCGATGCGTTCGGGGAGCGCGACGATGTCGTCGGCGTTGGTCACGTCGAGCTGCACGATCTCCGGGGCGGACGGGAGCTTGCGCGCGGCCCGTTGGGTCAGGCTCATCACGCGACCGAACGAGCTCAGCACCACCTCGGCGCCCTGCTCCTGGGCGAGCTTGGCCACGCCGTAGCCGATCGAAGCGTCGTTGAGGACGCCGGTGACGAGGATGCGCTTGCCGTCGAGCAGCATCAGGGCGCGGGAATCAGCACCAAGGTGGCGTTGTGCCCTCCGAACCCGAACGAGTTCGAGAGGGCCGGCCCGACCGGGATCGATCGGGGCTCGCCGTGGACAACGTCGATCTCGGGCACGTCGTCGCCGAGGCGGTGGTGGTTCGCCGTCGGGGGGACCATCCCTTCGCGTGCCGCATGGAGCGCGACGATCGCCTCGACCGCGCCGGCGGCACCGATGAGGTGGCCGGTCACTCCCTTGGTCGAAGTGACTGGAGGAGCGGCATCTCCGAAGACCTTGCGGATCGCCTCCGCCTCGGCTGAGTCGTTGAGCTCGGTCGACGTGCCATGCGCGTTGACGTGGCCGATGTCGGCGGCCGTGAGGCCCGCGTCGTCGAGCGCCAGCTGCATGCACGCCGCGGCACCCGCGCCACCCTGCGACGGCGCGGTGATGTGGAACGCGTCGCTGTTGGTTCCGTACCCCGCGACCTCGCCGTAGACGCGCGCACCGCGAGCCGCGGCCCGGTCGGCCCGCTCCAGCACGACCATCCCGGCACCTTCGCCGATCACGAAGCCGTCGCGGTCGGCATCGAACGGCCGCGACGCGAGCTCCGGTGCGTCATTGCGCTTGCTGAGCGCACCCATGCGGGCGAAGGCGGCCACGGCGGGCGGAGTGATCGCGCACTCGGTGCCGCCCGCCATCACCGCGTCGGCGAGACCGTCACGGATGAGCCGGGTGCCTTCGCCGATGGCGTTCGCGCCGGCGGCACACGCCGTCGTGATGCAGAGGTTCGGGCCCGTCCAGCCGAGGTGGATGCCGATGATCCCCGCGGTGGCGTTCGCCATCATCATCGGGACGAAGAACGGGCTGACGCGATCCGGACCCTTCTCGAGGTAGATCTTGACCTGCTCCTCGAGTGTGATGAGCCCACCGATGCCGGTCCCGGCGATGACGCCACCGCGCGCGGGATCGACTCCCGGGTCGCCCGCGTCCGCCAGCGCGTCGGCCGACGCGGCGTAGCCCATCTGCGCGGCGCGGTCGACGCGCCGACTCTCCTTCGGGCCGAGGTAGGGAACGGGATCGAAGTCGAGGATCTCGCAGCCGAACCGGACCGAGAGCGGTGACGGGTCGAACCGCTGGATCGTTCTTGCGACCGAGCGGCCGGAGAGCAGGGTCGACCAGGCGGCTTCGAGACCGATCCCCGCGGGGGTCTGGAGTCCGACGCCGGTCACGACCACCCGAGGGCGGCCGCGGTGGTCGAGGTGCTCGCTCGTCATGCCTTCCCGGCTGCCTTCGAGAGCACGAGGTCGACCGCCTGGCCGACCGTCGCGACGCCTTCGAGATCCTCTTCGGGGATCGTGACGTCGAACTTCTCCTCGAGGCCCATCACGAGCTCGACGAGGTCGAGGGAGTCGGCGTCGAGGTCCTCCTTGAAGCGGGCGTCCTCGACGACGGCATCGGGCTCAACGCTGAGCACCTCGACAGCGACATCGCGGATGGCGGCGAGTGCCACGTCACGCTCCATGCAGGGTCTCTCCTCGGTGTGTGGTTTCGGGGCTGGTGGGGCTGCGGTGCATCGGAAGGCTCAGGCTCCCATGCCGAGGCCGCCGTCGACCGGAACGAGGGCGCCGGTCACGTACCCGGCAGGATCGGAGCTCAAGAAGGCGATCACGGCCGCGCACTCCTCGGCGGTTCCGGGCCGCCCGAGAGGTACGAGGGCGCCGACGCCGGCCAGCCACTCCTCACCCATCGCTTCGGTCATCCCCGTCACGATAGGCCCGGGTGCGACCACGTTACAGGTGATGCCCCGGGATCCGAGCTCACGGGCGACGGAGCGAGTGAGCCCGAGCAGACCCGCTTTCGCGGCCGAGTAGTTGGCCTGACCGGCTCCGCCGGCGTGCGCGACGACGGACGCGACGTTGACGATCCGCCCGAAGCGGGCGCGCATCATCTTCGGGACCGCTCTGCGGATCGTGTGGAACGCCCCGGTGAGGTCCACGCCCAACACGGTGTCCCAGCTCTCGTCGGTCATCCGCATGATCAGCCCGTCCCGGGTGATGCCGGCGTTGTTCACGAGGATCTCGACCGGTCCGAGCGTGCTCTCGATCTCGGTGAACGCGGCGTCGACCGCGGCGGTGTCCTCGACCGCGCAGCGCAACGCGAGCGAAGGGACCCCGACGTCCTTGACCGCCGCCGCCGTCTCGTTGGCGCCGTCTTCGTCCTGGGAGTAGCAGAGCGCAACCGCATGGCCGTGTGCAGCCAGGGTCAGGGCGGTGGCCCGGCCGATGCCGCGCGATGCTCCGGTCACGAACGCGACGCGGCCGGTCGCCTCGCTCATGGCGTACCCCAGCGCAGCAGCGCGCTCGCCCACGCCATGCCCGCGCCGAAGCCGGAGGCGAGGACGAGCTGGCCCGGCTGCAACCGCCCGTCGGACGCAGCCTCGGCGAGTGCGAGTGGAATCGATGCCGCGGACGTGTTGCCGTAATGCTCGATGTTGACGATCGTCTTCTCGGCCGGGATTCCGAGCCGCGTGCGCGCGGCTTCGATGATCCGCGCGTTGGCTTGATGGGGAACGAACCAGTCGACACTCGACGCGTCCACCCCCGCCCGGTCCAAGGTGGCCTCCGCCGAGTCCACGACCGCGCGCACTGCTCTGCGGAACACCTCCTGTCCGGCCATCCGCAGGTAGTGGTCACCGTCCGCCACAGTTGCCGCAGTCGTCGGCATGCGGCTGCCGCCGGCACGGATCTCGAGCAGGCCGACCGCCGATCCGTCACAGCCGAGATCCCAGGCGAGGAGGCCCGGTCCGTCACCACCGCTCGCCCGGCTGAGGACGACTGCGGCGGAGCCGTCACCGAAGAGGATGCAGGTCGACCGGTCCTCGGGGTTCACGATCCGCGACAGCGTCTCCGCTCCGATGATGAGGACGTGGTCGAGCCCTCCCGCGACGAGCATCGACGAGCCGGCCACCAGCGCGTAGACGAATCCGGCACAACCGGCCGCGAGGTCGAACGAACCGCAGCGCAGGCCGATGCCCTCGCCGACGAACGCGCCCGTATGCGGGATGGGCTGCTCCGGGGTGGCAGTCGCGAGCACGAGCAGGTCGATCGCGTCGGGGGTGAGACCCGCGCGCTTGATCGCGGCGGCACCGGCCGCGATCGCCAGACTCGCGGTCGTGTCATCGGCTGACGCGACCCGGCGCTCCCGGATCCCGGTCCGCTCGACGATCCACGCGTCCGTAGTGTCGATGCGCGCTTCGAGCGCCGCATTGGTGAGGACGCCGTCGGGCAATGCCGCGCCCCAGCCGGCGACGTACGCGCGGTCGCTCATCGCGGCGCGCTCACGCTGACTCGAGGAGGGACGCGACATCTTGTGGGGTCGACATCGAGACGACCGTGACTTCGGGGACACTTCGCTTCGCGAGAGCCGCGAGCATCGAGCCGTGACCGACCTCGAGGAAGGTGGTGGCTCCGAGCCCGGCCAACGTCAGCTGCGCTTCGCGCCAGCGCACCGGTACCGCGACGTGGAGGGCGGACCGCTCGCGCCAGCCGTCCGCGTCCGAGTGCGCCTGCCCGTCGTCGTTCGACACGATCGGGGCGATGGGAGCTCGGAGGTCGACCTCGGCCAGTGCCGGGGCCAGCGCCTGAGCCGCGTCACGCATCAGCGGTGTGTGGAACGCGCCGCCGACGTTCAAGGGGAGCGCCTTGCGGA
>JADGON010000409.1 GCA_017882945.1 Acidimicrobiia bacterium
CACCTTGCCCGTATCGGTCCACCCGCTGGGGAAGTCGCTCGCCCGAACGAGGCCGGCCCGCATCGCCTGCTTGTTCACCGAGGTCGATGGCGACTTCGGCTTCGACGATCCCGAGCTCCCGCACGCGCCAAGCGTGGTGGCAACCAGCGTTGCTACGACCAGCACGGTCAGGCGACGGAAGACTCGTTCTCGGTGCATGGGTCCCTCTTCGATCGGTCAGTGATGTCAACGGCACACGGCGCGTCGACCTTGACCAGCTCGGGCTTCCGAGGTTCCCGGCGTCCGGAGCTCGTGGCCGATGTGCCGTGCTGGGCTTGCCTTCCTTGGGGTTGACAGGGATGGGTCACGATCCGGCGGTGGTGGGAGCCGCCGTCTCGTCGTCGACCAGCGAGAGGTAGCCCTCATCCTCTTGGGCGAAGTGGAGCTGGAGGATGGCGTGGAGGCCGTAGAGGAGACGGCGGAGATCGATGATGTCGTCGTTGTCGGGCCCATCGGGTCCGATGTCGTCCAGCACGCGGCCGAGCCGGCGGATGAGGTGCGCGATCTCGACGTGCGCGCGGCTCATCGTGCCCGTGGGGTCGTTGCCGCCGAGCACGCGTGCGAGAACCGGGTAGAGGGTCGCGTCCTCGGCTGCTTCGTGCGGGCCGAGCTCCTCGACCAAGAAGCGGTTGATCTCCTTGACCATCGCGAGCGATGCAGCCGGCCGTGACGGATCGAGCGCGTCGGCCACGGTGCGGAGGCGCGCGACGTCGGGGCGAAGGCTTGCGTGTTCGGCGCTGAAGCGCCGGGTGAGCGCGGCGTCGTCGCCGTGCAGACGGGTGGTCGTCGTCGTGTCGCGCAGGACGCGGAGCGAATTGAGGATGACGGCGACGTCGATGAACTCTTGGAGGATGGCCCCCCACGCGGCCGGCAGATAGCCAAAGGCGGCGAACACCATCGCCGCGAGCGACATCCCGATGCCGGCGATCACACTCTCGAGGGCGATGCGGCGGGCCCGGCGGGCGATCACCACGGCCTCGCCGAGCCGGTCCAGTCGATCGATGGTGAGCACGACATCGGCCGCTTCCGAGGAAGCCGTCGCGCCGCGTGCACCGACCGCGACGCCGACATCGGCGAGTGCGAGCGCAGGCGCGTCGTTGATGCCGTCGCCGACCATGATCGTCGGACCCGACCTGTGCTCGAGCCGGACGGCGTCGACCTTCTCGGCGGGGGTGCGGTCGGCGAGGACCTCGTCGACCCCGATGACCGCACCGACGGTCTGCGCGCTCTCCTCACGATCGCCGGTCACCATGACGATCCGGCGGATGCCGTCTCGGCGCAGCTGGCGGATCGTGCGGGCCGCGTCGGTCCGGATCGGATCGTCCAGCACCAGCGCGCCGACGGGCACCCCGTCGACCTGGACGAAGACGGTGAGCGCGCCGTCCAGCTCCGCCCGCCGTCGCACCGACCGCACCCAGCGGGCGTTCGGGAGCGCGGCCACCCAGGTGGCTTTGCCGACGGCAACCCGATGCCCCTCGACGAGGCCGCGCACTCCTTGCCCCGGCACCTCTTCCACATCGCTCGGCAGCGTCAGGGGAAGCGAACGGGTACGTGCCGCGCGCACGACGGCGGCCGCGAGCACGTGGGGCGAGACCTGATCGAGCGACGCCGCGAGTCGCAGGACGTCATCCGCGCTCATCGCATCGGCCGTGACGACCTCGGCCACCGTCGGTCTCCCGACGGTGATCGTGCCCGTCTTGTCGAACAGGAGGATCTGGCCGTGCCCGAGCTGCTCGAGTGCGGCGCCACCCTTCACAACCACTCCACGGCGTGCGGCGCGCGACAGGCCCGAGACGATCGCGACGGGGGCCGCCAGGATGAGCGGGCAGGGGGTGGCGACGACGAGCACCGCCACCGCCCGGGCGAGGTCGCCCGACACCACCCAGGCCGCGCCCGCCATCACCAGGCTCACTGCGAGGAAGACGACCGCGTACCGGTCGGCGAGGCGAACGAACGGCGCGCTCGACGCCTCCGCCTCGGAGACCAGCCGCACGATGCCGGCGTAGGTGCTCTCCGCGGCGGACGTCGTGGCCCGGAGATCGAACGGGCCCCCCGCGTTCACCACACCGCTGCGGACCGCGTCTCCCGCGCCGTGCTCGACCGGCAGCGGCTCACCGGTGAGGGCGCTTTCGTCGAGCACGGCGACGTCGCGCTCGACGAGACCGTCGACCGGGACCACCTCGCCGGGCTGGACCAACAGCAGATCCCCGGGCCGCACCTCCTCGAGCGGCGGCGCGATCAGCTGTCCGTCGTGGTAGCGGTGCACGACCCGCGGTGCTCGTTCGAGGAGCGATCGGAGCTCCCGATGGGCGCGTGCCGTCGCCCGGGCCTCGAGCGTCCGGCCGCTCGCGAGCATCACCGCGATGACGGCACCGGCGAAGTACTCCGCCACGACCAGCGTGCCGAGGAGCGCCAGCACTGCGATCACATCGACACCGATCCGATGCTGACGCGCCGCGTCGATCACCCACCACGTCCCCGGCAGCACCCCGGCCAGGGTCGTGGCCGCCCACACGACCCTGGCCGCATCTCCGAAACCAAGGAGATGCAAGGCACCACCGAGCGCCAAGCCCGCGGTCGACAGCGCGAGCAGCAGCGTCGCCCGGGATCGGCCCGTCACACGGTCGCCGGGGGCCGGCGGCTCGGCCGCTGGAGCGCGCGCGAACTCGCCGTGGCCATCCATGCCCTCACGGTGTCACTGCCAGGGCCCGCGCAACAGGGTCCGACGGCCCTTCGTCGACGCGGGCCGATCCGAGCCGGCGGTGCGCGGCGCGGCGCGGGAACAGCCTGCTTTCAGCCTGCTCCTGCTGATGTCTCCTCGAATCGCGCGAGCGCGCGTTGGCAGAGCTCCCGGATGCCGTCTGATGCTCCGGAAGCGAGGATGTCCACGTCCGGTGCCGACTCGTAGTCGCCGGTGATGCCGAAGAAGAGCCGTCCGTTGTAGGAGAGGATGGCCGTGCTCACCCGGACGCCGTGACTGATCGGGACGAAGGGGCGGTACTCGAGCATCTCCCGACCCAGGCAGTAGAGCGGGAGCTGCGGCCCAGGAACGTTGGTGGTGATCGTGTTCACCGAGCGCTGCGGAAGCTGGTGCATCGCGCGGATAGCGAGTCGGCTCATCGGACCCACGAACATCGGGGGGGCGAGGTCGCCGATCGCAGTGACTGCCTCACCCGCCTCCGCCATGTGCGACCCCTTGAGCTCGGTCATCTGCTCTTGCACCAGCTTCAGCCGCTCCACTGGATCGGCAAGGTGAACCGGCAGGTCGTAGAGCAGAGTGGAGACCCGGTTGTCGGGCACGCCGCGGCCGTCGTCGTGTCGCGTCGAGACGGGCACCATCGAGCGGAGCACTGCCCGGTCGGCGTCCTCCCCGCGCGAGATCAGCAGCTCCCGGTACCCGCCGCTGACTGCCGCGAGAACGACGTCGTTGATCGTGCCACCGAATGCGGCGCGGATCGCGCGCACGTCGTCGAGGCTCGCGGAGGAATGAGCCCAGGCCCGGTGGGGGCCGATCGTCCCCTCGATCGACAGCGGCGGCGTGGCGCCGAGGTCGTCCACGAAGCGACGCAGTCCCCGGACGGTCCCCACCGCGGAGCGCACCGCGCCGGCCGGGTCGGTCACCACTCGTCCGAGCCCGCGCGCCGTCGCCACGGTGTCGACC
>JADGON010000410.1 GCA_017882945.1 Acidimicrobiia bacterium
CGCCCGTTCACCATCCCGTCACCGGCAGCCACGACCGAACCCGACAGCTGCCCGTTCTGCTCCGGCCGCGAGCACATGACGCCGCCGGAGGTGCACCGGACCGGCGAAGGTGAGGCGGAGACCGTCGGGTGGCGGGTGCGCGTGGTCCCGAACCTGTACCCGATCGTCCGTGCGCCGGACCCGACTGCCGGACCCATCGAAGCGCGGCGCGGGTCGCAGCCCGTGACGGGTGCGCACGAAGTCGTGGTCCTCTCGCCCGACCACCACGCGTCGTTCGGCGATCTGGATGACGCGGCGGCAACCGAGGTGCTGACCGTCATCCGCGATCGCGTCCGCTTCCACCTCGATGCCGGACGCCCGTACGTCCAGGCATTCATCAACCAGGGGCGCGAGGCCGGTGCGTCGATCGCGCATCCGCACGCGCAGCTGGTCGCGCTCGATCTGGTGCCGCCCGCGGTGGAGGCCGCCCGCGAGCGCTTCGCGACCACGGACCTGGTGGCCCGGGAGCTCGCCGACTCGCGCCGGGACGACCTGCTCGTCGTCGACGGTCCCGCGCCGGCCTGGTGCCCGTTCGCCGCGTTCGCCCCCTACGGGATGCGGGTCGCGCACCGGTCGACCCGAGCCCGCTTCGACGAAGCCACCGACCCCGAGATCGCGGTCGTCGCCGTGGGCTTGCGCGACGCGCTGGCCGCGCTCCAGCGGCTGCTCGGCGCGGCTCCGTACAACGTCGTGATCCGCACCGCACCGCCCGGAGGCAGCGCCGGCGAGTTCCACTGGCACGTCGACGTCATTCCCCGCACCACGCTCATTGCCGGCTTCGAAGAAGGCACGGGGATCCTCGTGAACGTCGTCGCGCCCGAGCAGGCCGCGACGTTGCTGCGCAAGAACGGTGCATCATGACGATCGAGATCCGACTGTGCGAGACCATCGGGGTACCGCCCGAGACCGTCTGGGCCGCGATGGAGGACATCGAGACCCATACCGAGTGGATGGCCGACGCGGTCGCGATCACGTTTCGCACCGAGCAGCAGTCCGGCGTCGGCACCGAGTTCGAGTGCCTGACCAAGGTCGGACCGTTCAGCACCACCGATGTGATGACCGTCACCGAGTGGCGCCCGGGTGTCGTCATGGGCATCGAGCACCGGGGCGTGGTCACCGGCTCCGGTCGATTCACCCTGCACGCGCTCCCCGGCGGGCTGACCGAGCTCTGCTGGGACGAGCAGCTCCGTTACCCGTGGTGGATGGGCGGACCGGTCGGTGAGCGCACCAGCCGCCCGGTCTTCATCCGTCTCTGGCGCGCCAACCTCGGCCGCCTCCGCGCCAAGGCCGAATCACTCCACGCCTAGCCCGACCCAGCCCCGTTTGATTGGGTCAGCGGCCCTGGAACGTGGCCTTGCCCGGGCCGTGCTCGAGGAAGCTGGCCACGCCCACCCGCGCGTCGTCGGTGCCGAACACCTCGACGAACGCCGCGGCCTCGACGTCCAGTCCGCGCATGAGCGATCCGTCGAGCCCTTCGTCGATCGCCTGCTTCGCCAGCCCCATCGCGACGACCGCGCCTGACGCGAGCTCGCTCGCCCACGCGAGCGCCTGCTCCTCGAGCTCGGCGGCCGGCACCACCCGATCGACGAGACCCATCGCCAGCGCTTCGTCCGCGGGCACCTGACGACCGCTCCACACGAGCTCCTTCGCCTTGGCGGGACCGACGAGACGCGTGAGGCGCTGCGTACCCCCGGCGCCCGGGATGATCCCCAGCAGGATCTCCGGTTGACCGACCCGCGCCTTGTCCGACGCGATGCGCAGGTCGCAGCTCATCGCGAGCTCGAGCCCGCCGCCGAGCGCGTACCCGTTGACGGCCGCGATCACCGGTCGCGGGATCGCGGCGACCCCGTCGAACGCCGCACGAAACGAGCGGCCAACGCGCTTCGCCGCCGCCTGATCACCGAACTCGGCGATGTCGGCGCCCGCAGCGAACGCCTTCTGGCCGCCGAGCACGACCACTGCTTTCACCGCGTCATCGTCCGCGAGCTCGCGGGCGGCGCCGGCGATCTCACCGAGCAGCGCCTGTGACAACGCGTTCATCGGTGGGCGATTGAGGCGCAGGGTCGCCACGCCATCGTCGCGGACGTCGGTCAGGACGAGATCTTCAGCCATGGCCGGACACTACCGAAGGCAACCGGCACCGGCTCACGCGCCGAGCAGCTCCTGGGCCGCGGCATACGGGTCGAGCTCCCGGGCCGCCACCTGGGCCACGAGCTTCTCGAACCGGTCACCCGCGCAGGTGGCGTCCGCTTGGTCCCGCAGCCGCGCGAAGACGATGTTGCGCAGCTCGTCGCGCAGCCGGTGCTCCCGCCGACGGGCCAGCCGCCCGGTGCGCTCCTGGAACTCCCGGTGCTCGCCGATCGCGCTCCAGAGCTCTTCGATCCCCTCGCCGCGCGTCGCGACCGTCTGCACGACCTTCGGTCGCCACGCCATCTCGCCCGTGAGGTCGAGCATCATCTCGAGGTCGCGGACCGTCTCGGCCACCCCCGGCCGGTCGGCCTTGTTCACGACGAACAGGTCGGCGATCTCGAGCAGCCCGGCTTTGTTCGCCTGCACACCGTCGCCCCAGCCCGGGTTCACGACGACGACGGTGGTGTCCGCCGCACCGGCGATCTCGACCTCCACCTGGCCGACGCCCACGGTCTCGATCAGCACCCACGGCTTTCCCGCCGCATCGAGCACCCGCGCTGCCAACGGCGTCGCGAGCGCGAGCCCGCCGAGATGACCGCGGGTCGCCATCGAGCGGATGTAGACGCCCTCGTCGATGGCGTGGTCCTGCATGCGGACCCGGTCGCCCAGGATCGCGCCCCCGCTGAACGGGCTGGTCGGGTCGATCGCGAGGACGCCAACCTCCGTGCCGTCGGCGCGCAGGCGGCGAATCAACGCATCGGTGAGGCTCGACTTCCCCGCACCGGGCGCGCCGGTGAGACCGACCGTGTACGCACCGCCGGTCTCGGGATAGAGCAGGGCCGACGCCTCGACCGCCGCGGGACCACCCGCCTCGACCAGCGAGATGAGCTTCGCTACCGCACCGCGGTCGCCGGTGATCGCCCGCGCGACGAGCGGGGCCGGGTCGATCGCCACCGCGTGGCTCAGTCGGCGACGACTTCGGTGACGCCCGGCACCCGATCCATGATGATCCGCTGGACTCCCGCCTTGAGCGTCATCGTCGACACCGGGCAGGTGCCACAGGCACCCACGAGCTCCACGTGCACCACGCCGGCGCCGTCGACCTCCTTGAAGACGATGTCGCCGCCGTCGGCCTGCAGTGCGGGCCGGATCGCGTCGATCGCCTCGAGAATGCCGGATTCCATGGTGTCAGTGGACATCGGGGTTCACCTCCAGAGTCGTCCAACCCCCAAC
>JADGON010000411.1 GCA_017882945.1 Acidimicrobiia bacterium
TCTCCCGGCTGTTCTGGAGCCAGTGCATCGTGATGGTCCAGCCGTGGGTCGTCGAGGGGCGGTTGGTGAGGGTTCCCGACGCTTCGTAGTGGCCACCCGCGGTCGGCTGCCACGAGCACGAGGTCAGTGTTCCGGAGACGCCGGCCGGCAATGCTGCGGCAACGTACGGCGTCGCCGCGGGGTCCGCGGTCGCCCTGGGAGTCGCGGGCGGCGCGGGCGCGGTCGTCGCGACCGTGGTTGGCGGTGCGGTCGCCGCCGTGGTCGTGGAACTGCTCGTGCTCGTGGACGTGCTGGTCGTCGTGCCCGTCGTCGTCGTGGTGGTGCTCGACGAGCGGGACTTCGTCGCCGGGGAGCCGGCCACCGCGCCGGGCGAATCACCGCTCGACTGCGCGGAGAGCACGATCGCCGCGAAGATGGCGACGACCACGAGGCCGATCGCCCCACCGACGAGGATCGCGCGCCGCGGGCTCGGGCCCGGAGGCTCGACGTATGTCGTGTCCGGCACATCTTCGATGCCCGGGACCCGTTGGGCCCGAAGCCCGTCGCCGGTGACCCAGGACTCGCTCGGCTCCGCCTCCGCGGTCGGTGTGTCGTCGTCCCCCATGGTCCCCCCTCCCCGGTGCTATTCGACTTCGAGCGCGCAGGAGAGGTTCGCCGGTGGGCTCGGAGCGCTGATGCTCAGGGACCACGGCGTCGACTGGCCGATCGCGGCGTCGTACACGTCGCTCTGCTCGTCGATCTCCTCGTCCTGAGTCTGGTTGTGCGTGAGCCACACCACGGTGACGAGCCAGACGTCCGTGGAACCTGCGGTGTTCGTGACGGTCCCGTTGGCTCGGAGCTCACCGCCGTTCGCCGCGCTCCAGGTGCAGCTCGAGATCGCGGCGCTGATGCCGGGCGGGAGCGGGTGCGGGTGGTACGCGTCGGCAGGGTTGGGGGGGTCGGGAGTGCTGGTGGGGGGTGTCGTCGCCGGGGTCACGCCCGGCGCGGCGGTCGGGGTCTTGGTCGTGGTGGTCGTGGTGACGGCCGAGCTCGTCGTGGTGGTGGCCGCCGATCCGGGTTTGGTGGTGGTGGCCGTCTTCTTGGTCGAGTGCGAGACGTCGGCGCCTGCGCTGCCCTGGCTCGAGTCACGTGCGGCTGCGATCACCAGCACCAACCCGATGCCGAGCGCGATCGTGGCCAGGGCCACCATGGCGCCGAGGAGCACCGGCCGCTTCGTCATTCGTCCAGCACGGCCGCGATCGCCGCGGCCGCGGCTTCGGGGTCGGGGCCGGGAACGAGGTGCAGGTCGGGATCGGTCGGGGCCTCGTACGGATCGTCGATCCCGGTGAAGTTCGGCAGCTCACCCGCGCGGGCCTTGGCGTAGAGCCCCTTGGGGTCTCGCCGCTCGCACTCCTCCAACGGCGTGTCGACGAAGACCTCGATGAAGCGGAGGTCGCGCTCGGTGTGACGGTCGCGGACGCGGTCGCGGTCCGCGCGGTAGGGGCTGATGAGCGGGACGATCGCGATCAACCCCCCGTCGGCGAACAGCTGCGCCACCTCACCGGCGCGGCGGACGTTCTCGGCCCGGTCCGCCTCGGTGAAGCCGAGGTCGCCGTTCAAGCCGTGGCGCAGGTTGTCGCCGTCGAGCATGTACGCGGGGGTGCCGCGAGCCACGAGCAGCTGTTCGAGCGCGGCCGCGATGGTGGACTTCCCCGAACCCGACAGGCCGGTGAGCCAGATCGTCGCGCCGCGGGTCCCGGTGGCGGCCCAACGTTCCTCACGCGTGACAGCTCCCGCATGGAAGACCACGTTCGGGCTCTGCGACGCCTTCGGCACGGCTACACCTAGGTACCGGTGGTCCCGAGCACCATGCCGGCCCCGACCGTCTCGTTGGTGCCTTCGTCGACGAGGATGAAGCTTCCCGTCGAGCGGTTCCGGCGGTACTCGTCGACGAACAGCGGCTCCGTGATGCGCAGCGAGACGCGCCCCATGTCGTTCATCGCGAGGGACCCGGTCGTCTCGTCACGGTGCAGGGTGTTGACCTCGAGGCGGTAGTGCAGGTCCCGCACGAGACACTTGACGCTGCGGGTCGTGTGCTTCAGCACGTACTTGGAGCGCGGCTGCAGCGGGCGCTCACTGAACCAGCACACCATCGCGTCGAGCTCCTGGGTGACCGTCGGTGCGTTGTTGGGCCGGCAGATCATGTCGCCGCGGCTGACATCCAGGTCGTCGGTGAGGCGCAGCGTCACCGACTGCGGTGGCATCGCCTCGTCGAGCTGCTCGCCGAAGAGATCGATGCCGGCGATCGTCGTGGTGAGCCCGGAGGGCAGCACCATGACTTCGTCACCCGGGCGGAAGATGCCACCCGCGACCTCACCCGCGTAGCCGCGGTAGTCGTGCCATTCGTTCGACATCGGGCGCACCACCCACTGCACCGGGAACCGCGAGTCGATGAGGTTGCGGTCCGATCCGATGTAGACGTGCTCGAGGTGGTGCAGGAGGGTCGGGCCCCCGTACCACGGCGTGTTGGGGGAGTGCTGGGTCACGTTGTCGCCGTGCAGCGCGGAGATCGGGATGAACGTGAGGTCCGGGATCGCGAGCTTCGCGGCCCAGTCGGTGAACTCGTCGGAGATCCGGTCGAAGGTCGGCTGGTCGAACTCGACGAGGTCCATCTTGTTGACGCACAGCACCAGGTGGCGCACCTGCAGCAGCGATGCGATCACCGCGTGGCGTCGCGATTGCTCGAGCACACCCTTGCGGGCGTCGAGCAGGATCATCGCCAGGTCCGCGGTCGACGCGCCGGTCACCATGTTGCGCGTGTACTGCACGTGCCCGGGCGTGTCGGCGATGATGAACTTCCGGCGCGGTGTGGCGAAGTAGCGGTAGGCCACATCGATCGTGATGCCCTGCTCGCGCTCGGCGCGCAGGCCGTCGGTGAGCAACGCCAGGTTCGTGTAGTCGAAGCCCTTCTCGCGGCTCGTGCGTTCGACGGCCTCGAGCTGGTCCTCGAAGATCTGCTTGCTGTCGAGGAGCAGGCGCCCGATGAGCGTGCTCTTCCCGTCGTCGACGGAGCCGGCAGTCGCGACGCGGAGGAGCTCCATCAGAAGTAGCCCTCCTTCTTGCGGTCTTCCATGGCGGCTTCGGCGAACTTGTCGTCCGCACGGGTCGCGCCCCGCTCGGTGATGCGCGACGCCGCAACCTCGAGGATGACCTCGGCGGGGTTGCCCGCAGGGGACTGGACCGCACCAGTACAGGTCGCGTCGCCGACCGTGCGGAACCGGACCGTCAGGATCTCGATCTCCTCGTCGTCCTGGACGTTGACGAACTCGGTGACCGCCAGGAGCATGCCGTCACGGGTGAACACCTCGCGACGGTGCGAGTAGTAGATCGACGGGAGCTCGATCTCTTCGCGCTCGATGTACTGCCACACGTCGAGCTCGGTCCA
>JADGON010000412.1 GCA_017882945.1 Acidimicrobiia bacterium
GCACGATGCTCGTCGTCCTCTCCATCGCCGTGGGCATATTCGCGATCCTCGTGGTCATGGGCGGCCGCGGCATCCTGCTGCAGGCGTTCGAGACGAACTTCCCGAAGTCCAACCCCTCCACGGCTGTGCTCGTGACCACCGGCTTCGACCAGATGCTCGTGGACCGGGTCCGGCGGGCCGAAGGCATCTCGGACGCCGAGGGGCGTCGCACCGTGAGCCTGCGCTACGAGCCCGGCGACCTCACCGCAGTGGTCGATGCGCCGCCTCAGGTCACCGAAGCGCGGCGCCAGACGTCGATCACGCTGGTGGCTGCGAAGGACTGGGCGGCGTCGCGCATCGACGTCGTGTCCCCGCAGGGCAGCACCCCGTGGCCGCCGGCGCGGGACGAGGTCGTCCTCGAGACGTCGGACACGCAGGTCTCCCCGCTCATTGCGGGCGACGTGATCACGGTCGAGACCGATGCGGGCGACAAGAAGCTGCTGCGCGTGACCGGCTTCGTGCACGACATCAACTCGTTCCCCGCCCTCTTCGTCGGGCAGATCACCGGGTACGTCACTCTGGAGACGATGGCGGATCTCGGCGTGAAGCCCGGCATGGACCAGCTGCTCCTGAAGATCGACGTCCCGGGGCTCACGCGAGCCGAAGCGAACAGGATCGTCTCGAAGGTCCGGGACGACGTCATCGCCCCGACGGGCGTCAGGACGCTCAACACGACGGTGCCCGAGCCGGGGAGCCATCGCCTCGGCGACATCTTCAAAGCGGTCTCGATCCTGTTGCTGGTGCTCGGCGTCATGGCCCTCGCTCTGTCAGGGTTCCTCGTGGTCAACACCGTCTCCGCGTTGCTCACGCAGCAGATGCGGCAGGTCGGGATCATGAAGGCGATCGGGGGCAAGCGGGTCCAGATCGGAGGGCTCTTCCTCTCTCTCGTGGGGATCTATGGGCTGCTCGCCATTGTGGTGGGCCTGCCGCTGGGGGCGTGGTGGGCCTCGTGGTTCGCCAACTTCGCGGGAGGATTGCTCGACTTCGGGCCCGCCGCAGCGACGCCGCCCGGCTACACGGTGGCGCTCGCGGTCGCGGTCGGCTTCCTGGTGCCGCTGGTCGCCGCGCTCCTGCCGATCCGTAAGGGCACCCGGGTGAGCGTGGTCACCGCCCTGAACGCGACCGGCATGAGCGGCGCGCACTTCGGCCACGGCCTGATCGACCGGCTGCTCGGGAGGCTTCGCGGCCTGCCCCGGCCGGTCGCGCTGTCGCTGCGCAACACGTTCCTTCGAAAGGGACGTCTCGCGATGACGCTCATGACGCTCGTGCTCGCCTCCGCCGTCGTGATGAGCGTGGGAAGCGTACGGGCCTCGATACTGACCACCGTCTCCGACGTCTCCAAGTGGTGGGACTACGACGCCGAGGTCAACTTCGCCGCGCCGGTCCAGGCGCAACTCGCCGAGCGGGATGCGCTGAAGGTCTCGGGAGTGACCAGCACCGAGGGCTGGCTGGCGTCACCGGCGACCCTGCGGCGTGGCGACGGCACCGAGAACACGCGCCTCTCGATCATCGCCCTGCCGCCGTCGACATCGTTCATCACGCCCTTCCTAGTGAGTGGGCGCTGGCTGACCGACGCCGACACGAACGGGGTCGTGGTCAACACCGACGTCGTCACCGCGGAACACCTTTCGATCGGCGACGCGGTGACCCTGAAGGTGCGCGGCAAGGACTACGACTTCAAGGTCGTCGGCGTCGTGCGTGGCCAGATGATGGGGCCTGTCTTCTTCGCGAACCGCTCCTACGTCGAACGGCTGCTGGGGCTCCAGGGCTCGATCACGCGGTTGCTCGTCCGGACCGATGGCCACTCGATCCTGGCTCAGGACTCGACGGCCGACCGGCTCGACCGCTCGTTCACCGACGCGGGCCTGGTCGTCGCAGACGTCCTGGGACAGGCGCGGATGTCCGAGAGCTTCGCGAACCAGCTCGGGATACTGGTCACGTTCCTGATCATCATGGCGGTGATACTCGCTGCCGTCGGGGTGATCGGCCTGTCCGGCACGATGATCATCAACGTCCTCGAATCGACCCGCGAGATCGGCGTCATGCGCGCCATCGGAGCGAGCCATGGCTCCATCTACCAGGTGTTCGTGACCGAAGGGGTCGTCATCGGCGTGCTGTCCTGGGCCGGCGGGCTCGTGCTCTCATGGCCGATGAGCCTTGGGCTCGTGAAGGTCCTGGAAGGCGCGATCGGCATACCGCTGACGTACACGTTCTCGTGGGAGGCGGTCGCCGGCTGGCTCGTGATCGTCGCCGCGATCTCGGCCGTCGCCTCGCTCATCCCCGCATGGCAGGCCTCGCAGGTGTCCGTTCGCGACGCGATCGCCTACGAGTAGCGCCCCTGTCCCTATTCGCCAGTTTCTGGCTAGAAGGGTACGCACGCGCCCATGAGGGTATGTATAGGGCAACGGCGCATGCCGTCGGAAAGTTCTGGGTGGGGCCTGCCGGGGCCCGCCAGACACCCGATCGGGCGCTCGACGCACCTCCGACAGCCCGCCCCCGAGGGGGCGTTCAGAGC
>JADGON010000097.1 GCA_017882945.1 Acidimicrobiia bacterium
GACCGCGTGCGCTTCGTCGAGCACGAGGAGCGCGCCGTAATGCTGGCACAGCTCGGCGAGGGCTTCGACGTCGGCGATGTCCCCGTCCATCGAGAACACCGTGTCGCTGACCACGAGCGCGCGGCGATCCGTTGCACGCTCGCGCAGGATCGCATCGAGCGCGTCGAGGTCGCGGTGCGGATACACCGCGACCTCACCGCGCGCGAGCCGGATTCCGTCGATGATCGATGCGTGATTGAGCTCATCCGAGCAGACGAGCGTTCCGGGGCCGCCGAAGGTGGTGAGCACACCGAGATTCGCTGCGTATCCGGTGGGAAAGAGCACCGCGGCATCGGAGTGCTTCCAGTCCGCGAGCTCGCGCTCGAGCTCCGCATGGATCGGGCGGGAGCCGACGATGAGGCGTGCCGCGCCGGCGCCCGTGCCCCACCGATCGATCGCCGCGTGCGCGGCCTCGATCACGGCGGGGTGCTGGGTGAGGCCGAGATAGTCATTCGAAGCAAACGCGATCACCGCGCGCCCGTCCGGCTCGAGCTTGCCTTCCGGACCGGCCGCGTCGAACTCCACCGGCGCGCGCCACTGACCCGCGTCCCGGATCGCGCGTGCTTGCGCGTCGGACCAGGCCGTCCACTTCGAGCCTTCGGACCGGCTCACGGTGCGTCGGCCCCGAAGTTGGTGACTTCGTCGATCGCCTCGGTGAGCGTGTGCACGATCTGGTGGATCTCCTCGGAGGTGACGGTCAGCGGCGGCATGAGTACGACGACGTCGCCGAGCGGCCGCAGCAGCACGCCGCGCTCCACCGCGGCCGCGCAGACCCGGCGACCCCAGCGCAGCCCCTCCGCCGGCGGCGCGAGCTCGATCCCACCCATCAGGCCGCGCAACCGGACGTCGGCGACGCCGGGCCGGGAGACGACGCGATCGTCGAGCAGGCCGCGCAGCTCGTCCGAGCGGGCGCGCACGTTCGCCAACACGTCGTACGCGTCGATGAGCTCGAGGTGCCGGAGCGCCACCGCCGCCGCGAGCGCGTTCCCGCTGTAGGAGTGCCCGTGGTAGAGCGTGCGCTCCGAGAGGTCCGGGCCGAGGAACGCCGCGAACACATGCCCGCCCGCGACCGTCGCGGACATCGGGAGGTATCCCGCGGTGAGTCCCTTGCCGAGACAGAGAAGGTCGGGACGGATCGCCGCCTGCTCAGAGGCGAAGAGCGTGCCGGTACGCCCGAATCCGGTGGCGACCTCGTCGCAGATGAGCAGGACGTCGTGCTCGCGACACGCCGCCGCGAGGGACGCGAGCCCAGCGGGCGACGCGAGCTGCATGCCCGCGGCGCCCTGCACCAGCGGCTCGACGATTACCGCCGCGAGCTCGCGAGCGTGCTCGGCGACCATCGTGCACGCGATCGGGAAGCAGTCGGGGTCGGCGAAGTTCGGCGCGCGCAACACCGGGAAGCGGAGCGGGTCGAAGATCGTCGTGCCGAAGCCACCGTCACCGACGGAGAGCGCGCCGATGGTGTCGCCGTGGTACGCGCCCCCGAAGCCGAGGAATCGGTCGCGGCCGGTGACGCCTCGGTTGACCCAGTACTGGAACGCGATCTTCAACGCCTGCTCGACCGCACACGCGCCGTCCGACGCGTAGAGGAAGTGGGGCTCGTCGACGGGGACGACCCGGGCCAGCGCCTCGGAGAGCTCGACGACGATCTGGTTGCCGTTGCCCAGCATCGTCGTGTGCGCGCCCCGGGCGAGCTGGTCCGTCAGTGCCTGGTCGAGCTCGGGAACGGTGTGGCCGAGCGTGGTGACCCAGAGGGAGGAGATCGCGTCCAGGTAGTGGCGACCGTCCACGTCGATGACCTCATGGCCCTCCGCCCGGTCGACGAGCACCGGCGAGCTCTCGGCGTAGCTCGACATCTGCGTGAAGCCGTGCCACACCACCGCCGCGTCACGCGCCACCCACTCGTCATGCTGGCCCACGCCGCCGATGCTACGACCCCACCGCGTTCCGCGGTTTGTTGCGGATGTGGCGACTCCCGCCGGAAACGCAACAAACGCGGGGGCAAGCAGGCCGCATGTCGAAGTCGGGCGAGCACGTCGAGCAGGGAGGGCGTTGGTCCCGTTCGCCTCGAGGCGCGTCGTTGCCGTCAGGCGGTGGCGAGCGCCGCGCAGAAGTCGGCGAACTGGTCGACATAGCGATCGACGTCGGCCTCCGTGTGCTGGACGGAGATCGTCCATTGCTCCTCGTCACCCGGCGTCATGAACACGCCCCGGTTCATCGCCCATGGATACGACGCGAGGTACAGGTCGGGGTTCGTCTCGAGGAAGTCGCGGTAGTTGCGCAGGGGCTCGGGTCGGTAGGACACGCAACCCTTCGCGCCGAGATCGACCGCGTGACCGGGGATCGAGTTCTCGGCCATCGCCCGCGCGCAACCCTCCGCGAGGCGCGTCCCCAGCTTGGCGAGGCCTTCGTACGCGTCAGGAGTGAGCACCTCGGTGAGCGTGGCCAGGCCGGCGGCGGCGCACAGCGGGTTCCCGTTGAACGTTCCCTGTTGCGCGGCACCGTGACCGATCGCCTCCATCACGTCGGCGCGGCCACCGAACGCAGCGGCAGGTGTCCCACCCCCGATCGCCTTGGCCCAGCAGGCGAGGTCGGGTACCACGCCGTAGCGCTCGACCGCGCCGCCCGCGGCAATCGTGGCACCGCTCTTCACCTCGTCGAAGATGAGCAACGCGCCGTGGCGGTGCAGGAGGTCGGCGAGACCTTGGAGGTAGCCGGGCTCGGGCTGGCAGATGCCGATGTTCATCATCACCGGCTCGAGGATCAGGCAGGCGATCTCGTCACCGCGCTCATCGAGCAGCGCGGAGAGCACCTCGAGGTCGTTGAACGGGACGACGTGGGTGTACTCCGCCATCACCGCCGGAATGCCGTTCGACATCGGCGTCGTCGCGGGGGCTTCGCGGCCGCCCATCAGGTCCGAGTTCGGCACGACGGAGAACATCACCGCGTCGTGGTGCCCGTGGTAGGAACCTTCGATCTTCACGATGTGCTCGCGCCCGGTCGCCGCGCGCGCGATCCGGATCGCGCTCATCGTGGCCTCGGTGCCCGAGTTGCAGAACCGGACCGACTCCGCCTTGAAGCGCCGGCAGAGCTCCTCCGCGTACAGGACCGTGGCCTCCGTCGGTGCCGCGAAGTGGGTGCCGGTCCGCGCTGCGTGCTCGATCGCCTCGGCGACCTTGGGGTGCGCGTGGCCGACGACCATCGAGCCGAACCCGTTGTGGAAGTCGATGTACTCGTTGCCGTCGACGTCCCAGACCCGGCTTCCCTTTCCCTCGCGCAGGTAGACGGGGTACGGGTCCCACGCCTGGAACGACGACGGGACGCCCTGGGGCATCGTCCGGAGCGCGCGTTCGAACAGCGCCTTCGAGCCGGTCGTCCGGGCCCAGAGGCGGGTGCTCTCCGCCTCGGTGATCTCGGATGCTCGCGCCTTCACGTCTGCCATGGCCTTCTCACCTCAGGTAGGGGTTCGCACCGTTCGCGTCCGGGGAGGGTGCAGTCAGTGCTTGATCATCACGTGCTTGAGCTCGGTGTAGGCCTCGATCGCGTAGATCGACATGTCCTTGCCGTACCCCGACTGCTTGAAGCCACCGTGGGGCATCTCCGAGACGATCGGGATGTGGTCGTTGACCCACACGCAGCCGAAGTGCAGCGCCGCGCTCATCCGCATCGCCCGCCCGACGTCGCTCGTCCAGACGCTCGCCGAGAGCCCGTAGTCCACGTCGTTGGCCCAGGCGATCGCCTGCTCCTCGTCGGTGAAGCGCTGCACCGAGACGACGGGTCCGAAGACCTCGCGCTGCACGATCTCGCTGTCCTGGGCCGGATGGGCGACGACCGACGGGGCGTAGAAGAATCCCGGGCGGTCGATCACGTTGCCGCCGACCGTCACCTCCGCGCCGGCCTCGACGGCTCGGCGGACCATGCCGCTCACACGGTCGAGCTGGTCGGCGGAGATCACCGGGCCCATCGCGGTGTTCTCGTCGAACGGGTCGCCGGTCACGATCTGGCCCACCGAGTCCGTCAACCCACTGACGAGATCGTCGTACACGCCCGGACCGGCCATGAGCCGGCACGGCGCGGTGCAGTCCTGTCCCGAGTTGTAATACGACATCTCGGTGAGCGTGGCGACGGCGGCCTCGATGTCGGCATCGTCGAAGATCACGACCGGAGCCTTGCCCCCGAGCTCGAGGTGCACGCGCTTGAGCGTCTCCGCGGCGGTGCGCGCGATGATCTTGCCGGTCTCGACGCTGCCGGTCAGCGAGACCATCGCGACCTTCGGGTGACGCACCAGCGCGTCACCCGCGGTCTCACCTTGACCCGTGACGACGTTCAGGACACCGGTCGGAAGGATTTCGGCCGTGATCTCGGCCAGTCGCAGCGCGCTCAACGGGGTGAGCTCGGACGGCTTGAGCACGACCGTGTTGCCGGCGGCGAGCGCGGGGCCGAGCTTCCACGTGGCCATGTTGAGGGGGTAGTTCCAGGGCGCGATCGAACCGACCACGCCGAGCGCGTCGCGCCGGACGTAGCTCGTGTGGTCCTCCAGGTACTCACCTGCGGCGCGTCCCTCGAGGAACCGGGCGCCGCCGGCGAAGAAGCGCCAGTTGTCGAGTGTGAGGTCCAGCTCGAACTCGATGATCGACGCGGGCTTGCCGCAGTTCTGCATCTCGAGCCGCTTGATGGTCTCGAGGTCGCTCTCGATCGCGTCGGCGACCTTGTGCAGCAGCTCGCTGCGGCCCCGGGGCGTCATCGAGCTCCACTCGTCGAAGGCCGCTCCGGCGGCGGCAACTGCGGCGTCGATGTCCTCGGCGCCGCTCGCCGGAACCTTCGCGAGCACGTCGCCCGTCGCGGGGTTCAGGACGTCGTCGGTCGCTCCGCCGCGTGCGTCGACCCATTTCCCGGCGATGAAGTTCTGGTCGGGCATCGAGCTTCCTCTCTCAGGACGGTTTCGACCACGATGTTGCGCTGCGCAGCGACCGACACGCAAGGGATTCCGTTGCGATTGTGTTTCCAGGTTACGGAATCCGTGAACAACGTCTTGCATCGCCGAGGTCCATCTGCGAGCCTCGGCCCTTGGGAGCCGGAGAGCACGACGCTCGGGCGCACAGCTCGGCGCACGGGAGGCTGGAACGCTGATCGACGAACCGGGGGGCACGAGCGCCGTCGTCATCTCCATCGACCACGTCATCAAGCGCTTTGGTGCGTTCGTGGCGGTCGACGACGCGCACTTCGACATCCGGCGGGGCGAGTTCTTCTCGATGCTGGGTCCCTCCGGATGCGGGAAGACC
>JADGON010000413.1 GCA_017882945.1 Acidimicrobiia bacterium
CCTGGCGGGGTTCGCGCTCCAGCAGTCGGCGCTCAAGACGAGCTTCCTCGCTCCCGCGATGGCCGCGAGCAACGCCACCACGCTGGTGATCAGCGTGGTCCTCGGCGTCACGGTCTTCGAGGAGACGTTGTCCAACGGGAGCGGTCACATGGGTCCCGCGGTCATCGGGCTCGCGTTGGCGGTGGTCGGCGTCGTGATGCTCGCCAAGCCCTCGGATACCGATGTCGCGCCGCCGACGCCACAGGCGGCGACCAGTCCATCGTCCGTGATCGAACGGGCCGAGCAGTGACCGGCCCCGAGCGCGGTTCCCGACTGCAACGATTCGTCACGGTGGTCCGCTGGCCGCCACCAGCAGAGACCGATGTCCTGTTCCGGTCACGGGCGACCGGGGCTGCCTATCTCGCCGGCTGGGGCTTCACCGTGACGCACCTGGTGTTCTGGCTGTTGATCGCGCTCGGGGTGCTCCACGGGCAGGGTTGGACGATCACGGCTTCGTTGGTGGCGGGGACGGCGACGCTCATCTTCATCGTGTTGATCATCAGCACCCATCGTCGTGCCGGTCGGGAGAGTCGCCGCCTTCACCGCGAGGTGCTGGGCGCCTGGTGGATGGGACCATGGGATCCGGTCGGCCGCCAAGTGTGGCTCCCGGTTCGCTTCGGAGCTGCGTGGCGGTCGGTCCGGAGCAAGTCGTAGGTCAGCTCCGACTCTGCTATCCGAGTCAGGACCAATGTCGCTCGTCTGCTTCGTTGGCGGAGGCGGGCAGCATGCCCAGCTCGCGTGCCTTGATCACCGCTTCGGTGCGCGTCGTGACACCCAACTTCCGGTAGATGGCGACAGCGTGGGTCTTTGCGGTGTTGCGGCTGACGAGGAGTTGTTCGCCGATCTCGCGGAACGACAGTTGGGTCGGCAGGTAGGTGAGGACCCGCAGCTCCGCCTTGGTGATCTGGCGATCGTCGTTGAGCCAGTCGATGCCGTCGCGCAGGAGCCGCAGCACTTCCTCCAGCTCATCGTTCAACTTCGTGGCCGTGGGGTCCATGCGCTGTGCGGCTCGAGCCAGTTCGGCCCGTTGGAGAGCAGTGGCGCCGTCGCCCAGCGCAAGCGCGGTCTCTGCGAGCAGGAGGTTGCAGAGCAGGGCGGTCCGGGGGGAGAGCCGGTCCAGTCGGTCGATCATGTCGCTGGCGGCCGCCGCCGCGCTGGTGGCCTCCTCGCGCCGCCCCGTTCGTGCGGCCGCGAGCGCGCCGACGGCGAATGCAGGCAGCGCGGGCACGACACCGCCGAGGTGGTTGCGGTTGGCGATGGCCAGAGCCCGGGCGGCGTCTCGCTCTGCGTTGACGAGGTCACCGCGCCGCAGGGCGAGGATCGCCAGGTGGGCCAAGGCGCAGGCCTCGAACGCGGGCGCGTCGCCGATCGTCGAGAGTGCCAGTTCCAGGCGGCTGCGTGCCTCGTCATCCCGGCCGAGCATGGAGTACGCGGTGCCTTGCACCAGCGTGGCGAGCCCCCACCAGGGATTGACGGCTGGCCCTCCACCGGAGCGCGCCTCCTCCGTGTCGCGCAGGACCCCGGGAACGCCTTCGGCCCCGGCCATCGCCTTCACGATCGCGAGCGCGGTTGCGACGGTTGGTGAGCCGTCAGCGAGCGGCCCGTGGTGCCGGGCAGGCTCCGCGGCGTTCATCGCGCCGTGGATGAGCTGCGGATCTGCAACGGCCAGCCCGTACCAGGCCCACGCGATGGCCGCTACCGGCCACCGTTCCATGGAGTCCCTGCCGAGCAGGTCGAGCCAGCTACCGAGGGATTCGACGCGCCCCGAGAAGACGAGCGAAGTGGTGCGGACGAAGATCAGGTCCGCAGCGTGCCCGAGGTCGCCCGCCGCGATGGCGTGGCGTATGGCGCCGTCCTCATCGCCTGTCGCCTCCAGGACCTCGCTGGCGCGACGGTGCAGTCGCCTGGCCTCGGCAGGATCGACGATCTCGAGGCGCCTCTGGAGCATCTGCGCGAAGAGCGTGTGGTAGCGGTACCACCCGCGCTCGTGGTCGAGAGGCACCAGGAACAGGTTCCCCGATTGCTCGACGTCGCGCAGCTTCACGGCGCTGTCGTCGGTGTCGAGCAACGCGTCGAGCAGCGGTCCGCTCATGGCGTCGAGCACCGAGGCTCGCTCCAGGAAGGTCACGAGCTCGTCGGGCAGCGGCGCGAGCACCTCCTGCGCGAAGTAGTCGAAGATGAGGCGTTCACGCCCGCTTGCGTCGCCGGGTGACCGGACACCGTCCTCGCTCATGGCCAGAGCCATGAGCCGAAGTCCCGCCGGCCAGCCCTCGGCACGTGCCACGAGGTCGGCGGCATCGTCGTCCACAGCATCGAGGAGGCACCCTGCCTCGGCGTCGGACATCGACAGGTCGACAGCCCCGAACTCCGCCACCTCGTCCTGGACCCGGCGTCGGGCCAGTGGCACACCCGACAACGACCTGCCGGCCAGCACGAGCTGGCAACCCGGCGGCGCCGCTTCGAGCAACCCGTCGAGCACCGTCATCGCGCCGGGCGATCGGAGAACCTGGACGTCGTCGAGGACCACGACGCATGGTGATCGGTCCACGAGGAGACGCGCGAGGCACGGCAGCAGGTCATCGCCCAGCGACTGTCCGATGCTGGCAACCGCCACGAGATCGTGGTCGCTGATCGGTGCCACGAGGTTGAGGGCTGCGGCGACGTGGCGCGCGAAGTGAATGGCGTCGTCGTCGAGCGGATCGAGGCGGACCCATGCGAACGGGCGGGGGTCGATGTCGTCCCAGAGCGAGATCGATGAGGTCTTGCCGTATCCCGCGGGCGCGACCATCGTGACGATGGGGCGGCGATCGGATCCCATGAGCTGCTTGAGCAGATCGTCACGGTCGATGAGCCGCCGATGGGCCACTGGGCGCCCGATCCCGTGGGCGGCAAGCTCACCCGTGCTCGAAGACGGTGATGTCATCTGGTCCGACATCAGTTGTTTTCCCTTCATCCTCCGGAATCCACACAAGCGCAACCGTGGCGTACACGGGGCCCGATCGGTCCATTCGACCAACTCCCGCTCGTGCTTACTAGGGCCGTTGGACCTCCGTGGAGGCACTCGTCCGGAGGTCGCGCTCAGCTCGCGGGCAGGACCCCGACGGGCCCTCCACAACTCATCACACCAGGAGGATCTGCTCGATGAGCGACGCGGCGTCGAAATAGGTGTGCAGGACCACCACTCGGTCGTGGCGGATCTCGGCAAACGTGGCCCCGGGCAGGAGGACGAGGCGATCGGTTGGCTCCACCAGGATGTCCTCGTTGATGAGAAGCGGCTCGGATTGGCGGGCAACCAGGCGCCACTCGGCGGAGACCAACGGGTCCTGCCACGACAGCGACTCGACGTGGAACTCCTCGACCACGAGGGAGGAGACCGACTCGAGACTCAACGTCACTGCCTCGTCGCGATACGTGAAGGCCCCACTGGGTGACCAGCCCACGGCGTCGGCGGCCAGAGCCAGGTGGAGCTCAGCCGGTTCGCCCACCACCGTGGCACGGACGAGCTCCTCGAGACGCGTGTGCAGCGGACCAGCCTCCGGGTCTGGCGGGCACCCGTTGCGGAGATCCCGGGGTGTGCCCGAGGTGTCGATCGGACGCGCCGCATCGCCGGTGGGGTGCAGGCGTGACTGCCGCGAGGCATCCGCCGCGATGTGGGTCAGCGCCCGATCGCAGTTGAGAAGCAAGCGCACCGCGCACGCACCTCCGTCTCTCTCCACGTCCTTCTTCGGGCAGGGTACGGACCGCCACAACCACTGTCATCGTCCGGATCGGATGAGCTGCAACCGCCGGCGCTCATCCACTTCGGATGATGACAGCCCTCGGGGTCGCGCGGATGATTCATGGCGCCGGACCGATACCTGCTCGAATCGTGCCGGCTCGCCGACACGATCAGCACGTATCTCGACGCGTTGCGTCGGAAAGGAAGGAAGCCATGAGCGTTCCAGCCATCGATGAGATGGGTCCCGTCGACTTCGTCGTGCTCGAGTTCCCCGCAGGGCATCAGCACTTCACGGGCGAGGTCATCGAAGAGCTCGCC
>JADGON010000414.1 GCA_017882945.1 Acidimicrobiia bacterium
AAGTGCGGGTCGCCCTCCGCCGCCGTCGTGTCGAGGGTCCCACGTTGCTGGAGGACCGTCCCGAACGCGAACGCGACCGCCGCGAGCAGCGCCAGCGCGTCAGCCACGGCCGCTACCGCGCTCCGCCTGCGACTCTGATCGATGCCTCCGCGACGCCATCCGAGCTGCTGAGGCCACTACGTGTGAGCTGGTGTCCCACGTCCTCGTTGGGCTGGCGTCCCATGACCTGGACCTTCATCGACGCGTCGTGGCAGAGCAGGCGATCGGCCCGACCCTCGACGAGGATGGCGCGGTAGGTCTGGATCCTGGCGGCGGAGGTGTCCTCGATCGCCCGGGTCATGCACCTCTCGACCGCGCCCCCGTCGAGATCGCCATGGCGGGCCTCGAGGCGGGCTCGGATCGCTGGAAGGGCGGTATGGCAGGGACGCTGGTCGGTCCCATCCATAGGATCTCCTCGTTCGGGTTGGAGCGACAGCCGGTGCCTTCGGAAGCCCCTCGACCGCTTTCAGCCGTCCGCCGATGTCCGCGACCGGTGCGACAACCCGCCAGTGCTGCAAGAACCTGTGCACCTGTAGGGATTGAGCCAGCGGGCAAATCGGTGTGCCGCCGACCCGAAGCGTCTGGCACGTCAGGCGGTTGCGGTGCCGCCAGGTCGACTACTGCTCGGCTGCTGCCGCTTGCAGCGCCGCCTCGTCGACCACGTCGTGGCCGGAGGTCGTACCGCCGAGATCCGTGAGGCGTTGCTTCACGGCCGGGGCGTCGTCGATCCTGGCGAGCACACCGACCGCCGCCTTGCCGGCGCCGAGGTCGGCGGTGATCCGCGCCTTGTCCTCGTCGCTGAGCCTCAGGCCCTTGTGATGCAGCCCACCGGCGGCCGTGCCGCCGAGGATGCCGACTCCGATGGCTGCCGGTCCGAGCAGGACCAGACACGCGCCGATGCCCGCACCTGTGCCCCAGTTCCTGGCGCCGACCTTGTCCACCTTGAGGTTGCCGGTGGCATCGAGGACCAGGAGCCCCATCGCGTCGCCGGAGGTGGCTCCCGAGTCCTTCAATGCCGTGGCCGCCGCATCCGCTGCAGGCTCATCGGCGAAGAACGAGAGCACGAGTTGCTTCTCTGCCATGGTTTCCTCTTCTCAGTCGTGCGCTGGACGCCAGCGCCTTCTGACCAAGTGTCGTCGCACCCCCGGGCGAGGACATCGTCCAAACGGGGTGAACAGCGTCCGTCCGACGTCCGCGACCGCTTCGGCTGGCTGCTCCGTCTCACCCGATGTGGACGATGTGCGAGGCATGTCGACGATACGATGATCGCTCCCATGAGCGACGCCGCGGCTCCACCGGACGCAGGACCGGCGTGATCATCGCCTTCGCCGTGGCGCGCCTGCGCGGAAACGGCGGGCACGAGCCCGCCCAGGGGTTGAAGGGGTTGGCCACCGGGTCACTCGTCATCGTCACGGTGGTTGTCGCGTACATCACGGGCCTGGTCCTCTCCGCTCGTCTCGAGGGCAAGCGAGCAACCTCCGGGTCCGCACCACTCGGCCCCCGAGGGCGGTCTCGGTGAGCACGGGAGGACCCTCGAATGCCAGACCGTGAGCGCAGCAGCGGCCCTGCCTCGATGCTCCGGCGAATCGTCGCCGGCATCTCATCCTCGGTGGATCACTACGGGCTCGTGCTCCTCCTCATCCTGGTCAGCTACGTCCTGTCGGTATCGCTCACGCAGAGCTGGGCAGGGTCGGTGGTGCTCCTCGCACAGATCGCCACGGTCTGGGTGGCGCTCTTCGTCTCACGGGCCCGACACAGCCTGCGTCTGCTCGCCAACATCGCGCTCGCCGTCGCCATCGTGGCGGCGCTGGCCGGCCTCTTCCTCCACCAGAACGTCGACAGTCGGTACCTGCCCGCCGTGAGCGCGCTGCTCTACGTCGTCGCACCCCTCAGCATCATCCGGCACTTGCTCAGCCGCCCTGCCGTGGACATCCAGACCGTCCTCGGCGCCCTTGCCTCGTACCTGCTCATCGGCATGTGCTTCGCGTTCATCTACCGGATGGTGGGCGCGAACCAGTCAGGGGCGTTCTTCGGGTCCGGAGGCGAGGGCACCCTGCCCCAAGACCTCTTCTTCTCGTTCACCACGTTGACGACCACGGGCTACGGCAACCTCGTACCCGCAACCAACCCGGGCGAGACGCTCGCCGTGGGAGAGATGCTCATCGGGCAACTGTTCCTCATCACCGCCGTCGGCAAGGTGATCAACAGCTTCCAGCTCGCCAGGAGACCGGCGACCCCAGCAGCTCTCGGCGAGCCGGATGCTGACGACTGACAGCCGGAGTCCAGGTGCAGATCTGGGGTAGATCGCCAGACCCGGTGCACCTCCGATCGCTTTCGGCGCCGAGCGTCTCGGATTCGCAAGCCCCCTGATGCACCCTGCTCGGACCGAATCGCAACACCCATCCTCCGACCTGCTCGGCGAACGATGGCGGCGTGGATGCCCTTGGCGCCGAGGCAGGGCGCCGTCAGGTGAGGGGCGGAATGCCCTTCGCGATCAAGTCGACGCCGAAGACGACGAACAGCACGGCGGTGACCGCGGCGTTGTGCAGCGTGAGCCAGTCCTTCAGTGAGTCCAGTTCGGCATTCGCGCGTTCGCCGCCGAGGAAGTAGTACACGACCGGGCCGGCGATCGTGAGACTCCCGACAAGGACGAACACGATCAACGCGACGACGGCGTCACTCGTCGACAGCCCGAGCGCCGCGAGTCCCGTCGCCGCGGCGACGGTCAGGATCAGGTTCTTGGGGTTCACGCCGGCCATGAGCACACCGAGGCCGAACGCCTTCCCGGGCGAGAGAGTGTCGACACTTGCCATCCACTTCGGCATGTCCGGATCCACACCTGGCGCTGGACGGTTGCGCCAGTCGCGCGCGGCCAGCACCAACAGGAGTGCGCCGAACACGATGTTCCCCCACGCGATCGTGTCGGCGGTGTTGGTGCTCGTCGCAGCGTTGCTCTGGTCCGACACGACATAGGCGATGCTGCTCACGACACTCAGCGCGACCACCCAACCGATCAGGAAGGACGGACCATTCACCTTTGCACGCGAGGAGAACAGCATGAGGATCACGGCGATGACCGACAGGAGACTGATCGCCACGGCGACCGCGTAGGTCAGTACTTCGCTGATGCCTTGCGCCACGGACCCGCCTTCCTGTCGATGTCGGGCATCCGCGTGGATCCGGTCGCGCGGTGACGCACGCGAAGCTCGCTGCCGACGTTGCCGCAGTTCTCGGTCGGCCCGACGCTCGGCGAGGCTACCAGCGGGACAGTCCCCCGCCCGGGCCGGCCGGGTCGCGGCGAATCGAGTCCGCTCGTTGCTGCCAACTCGACCTCACTGGCGATCGGGAGCAGGGTTGACGACGCGAGGGCGTCCGGGAACACGTCCGTTCGGGTTGGTCGGGGTTGGCCTGGTCCAAACGTCTGGGTGGTGTTTCGCTCCAAGGCGGGTTACAAGTGTTCTGACTTCGGTTGTGTCAGCTTCGGTGTCTCACTGGCCGGGGCTGGCCAGCTGTTGCCCAGCCGAAAGGGAGAAGCCGTGCGCCGTCGATCCCATCTCCGCGTGCTGTCGGCGCTCCTGGCAGCGTTCGTGCTCGTCTGTTCCGGGTGCAACTACCGGTTCGTGTCCTGGGCGGATTCGCGTGGTTCGTCGAGCGGCACCGTGAACGCCCCCGTGGTGGCGGGCGAGAGCCGCCAGATCGCACGGAAGAAGCCTGCGTTCACGATGTTTCCCGGCGACCTGTGCGAATCGGGCCCGTCGAACGCCTGCATGCTGCAGTGGCTCGGCGCAGCGAACGGTGGCACGAGTGTGAGCAACGGCTTGGCCGACCGCACGTTCATAACCCGCGGCAACCACGACAGCAGCGGCCTCGCGGTCATAGACGCTTGGCTGAACCCGCAGCGCATCGTCCGGGTCGTCGGTGCCAAGAACTACTCGCGCAACGGCACCGCGTTGAGCTACGGGTTCGACTTCCTGAACGATCACTTCGTCGCGGTCGACCTCCCCGCCGGTGACGTCTCGTCGATGACGGCCGGCTCGATCGCCTGGCTCGATGCGAACCTCACCCAGGCTGACTCGCGTCGGGTCGTCAACGAGTTCCTGTTCTGGCACGGGCCACTCGTGTGCGTGTCGACCTCACACAGCTGCAAGCCGCCCGCGGCGCTGGTACGGGTGCTCAACAAGCACCCCCGCATCCGCGCCGCGTTCTTCGGCCACGAGCACGTCAACGCGCACGTGCGCCTCACCGCGGCAAACGTGCCCGGCCTCACGCACCCCTTCGAGGAGTTCGTCGACGGCACCGCCGGTGCGCCGCACTACACCTGCAAGGCCGGCGTGGTCGGCGAGAGCTTCTGCGTCAACTACGACGCCTTCGACACCATCGACGTCACCGCCGGCACCACCCACTACACCGTTTCCGTGTTCCGCCTCGGCATCTCCCCGCCGACCAAGGTGTTCAAGTACTGACAGACCGCACCTTGCGACATGCGTCCAGCCGGTGAAGCGGTGCCACCGACGTGCCGCTCTGGTCGTCGGTCATCGACGCGACAGATTGGCGCTGGCAGCTGCGGCTGTTCAGGCGCACCATCAAAGGTCGGGAGGCGCATGCCCGGCGCAGGCCGGGCCGACCCTGAAGGAGTGACCGACCATGCGGACCAGTCGGATCGTCCTCACGCTGATCGGAGCGACGCTCGCTCTCCTCGGCTTCATGGCCTGCCTCACCGGAGCCACTCTCGTGGTGGTCCACGCCACGCAGCGCGACTCGTCGGGCTTCTACACCAGCGGCCGACACGTCTACTCCACGCCGACGGCGGCGATCGTGACCCGAGGAGAGATCCACACCGGTGCCACGAGCAACGGTGACTGGGTTCCCGTGCGACGGCTCGGCACGCTGCGCATACGGGCGACCTCGAGCCAGCCGATCTTCATCGGGGTGGGCCCCAAGAGCGACGTGGATCGCTGGCTCGCCGGCGTCGAGTACGCCCGCCTGACCGACCTCAGCCTCTGGCCGTTCCACACCGACTACGAGCGACACGCCGGTGTCGCACAGGCGGGAGCACCGACCGCCCAACCGTTCTGGGTGGCCCAAGCCACGGGTGCTGCTTCCGGGACGCTGCGATGGGACGTCACCGGGGGGAAGTGGGCGCTCGTGGTGATGAACGCCAACGGCCGGCCCGGCGTGAAGGTGAATGCCGACGTCGGGGTCCGCACCGGGCTGCTGCTGCCGGTCGGCCTGATCGCCGGCGGGCTCGGGCTCGTCCTGCTCGCGGGAGGGGTCGGCATGGCTGTCGCCGGGACCCGGGGGGCGCGGGACCTCACCGGCAGCCCCGGGCGCCTTCCCACTCCGACCGACGGCTCCGAGCCGGCCTACCCGGTCAGGATCGACGGACGGTTGGACGAACCGCTGAGCCGCTGGCTCTGGCTCGTCAAGTGGGTGCTGATCATCCCGCACGTCATCGTCCTGGCCTTCCTGTGGTCGGCCGTGGTGGTCCTCACCGTGGTGGCGTGGTTCTCCATCGTGTTCACGGGCCGCTACCCGCGGTCGCTCTTCGACTTCAACGTCGGAGTGATCCGCTGGACCTGGCGGGTCTCCTTCTACACGTTGAGCGCCTTCGGCACCGACCGCTACCCACCGTTCAGCCTCGAGCCCGACCCCGACTACCCGGCCGATTTCGCCATCGACTACCCGGAGCACCTGTCCCGGGGCCTCGTGTGGGTGAAGTCGTGGCTGTTGGCGATCCCGCAACTCGTGATCGTCGGCATCTTCGCGGGCGGTCTCGGGGCCAGCTGGAGTGGCACGTCGCGGGTCATGAGCGGCGGCGGGCTCATCGCCGTCATCGCCATCATCGCCGTGGTCGCCCTCGCGTTCACCGGGCGATACCCACGTGGCATGTTCGACTTCCTGATGGGGCTGAACCGCTGGTGCTACCGGGTGCTGGCGTACGTGGCGCTCATGCGCGACGAGTACCCGCCGTTCCGATTCGACAGCGGTGGCTCCGACCCCGGCAGCGTAGGCGCCTCCCCGGTCAGTCCCGAGCCGCCCGCCCCGCCGACCGCGCCCCCGCCGAGCGCGGCTCCCGACCTCGTCGGGCACTGAACCGACCTGGCACCGAGCCTGCTGTCTCCGGTCAACTCGCGCGCGTCGACTACTCGAGCACGCGCAGCGTCGAAGGCACATCCATGCGCCGCAGCTTCCGCACGGTCAGGAACGGCGCGAGCGTGACGGCCACGACGCCGACAAGGGCCGCGGTGACGAGTGTGCTCGTCGCGACGTACGGATCGATCGCGAGGTCGGGCGACGTGCTCGCGACCTGCGACTGCACGATCCAACGCAGCAGGACATAGCCGAGGGCTGTACCGAACACCGTTGCGACGACGCCGATGACGAACGTCTCGGTCGCGATGATCTGCAGCACGCGCCGCACCGGAAGTCCGAACGCGAACATCGTCGCGTGTTCGCGCCGACGCTCCTCGGTCGCGATGCTCGTCGAATTGAACGCGATCAGCACCGCGAGCAACAACACGATGATCTGCGCGATCTGCAGGATGTCGACGAACTGTCGGGTCTCGTCCTTCAAGAGCTGTTGCGTCGCCGCGACCGGCTGCGCCGCCGCGACGCCGGGAAGCCCGAAGATCGCGCGCTGCACCGCTTGCGCGTCGACGCCGGGCTTCGGCTGGAGCTGAACGGTGTTGCTGGTTCCCGCCAGCCCGAACCGGGACGCGTCTCCGAGGCTCATGTACGTGAACGGCCGCATCGGGTTGGCCGTCACCCCGCTGACGCGCAGGGGGCTGTCGACCATGACGAAGCTGGTGGGACCGGTCCGGCGCGGGTGCCGGAGGTGCACCGTGTCGCCGGGCCCCGCGCCGAGATCGGATGCGGCCTTGGCCGACAACACGATCTCGCCCGGCGCCGGAGCGCCGCCGCGAGCGGTTCTCGGGGTCCAGCGCGCGTGCGCGAAGTCGATCAGGTCGACGACCACGTCGACCTCCTTTCGGCCCGATCGCGAGAGTGTCCCTGCGAGCGTGATGCCGGGATCGGCGGACGCGACGCCCGTCGCGGAAGCGATGCGCGAGATCTCGGGACCATTCGTCGCGTAGAAGTTGTCGAGCTGGACGCTGACGCGTTGAGCGCCGCCGGTGGTGAGTGCCGCGGCGCCCTGGTCGACGACGCGGACGAACGAGTCACCCAATCCCACGACCGCGACGAGCACCGCGATCGCGGCTCCGATCGACAACATCGTGAGAAGGGTGCGTCGGGGCGCTCGCATCAGGTTGCGGAACGGAAGTTGCGGAAGGCAGCGGCCGCGCCAGCGGAACCGACGCAGGAGAGGCGCGAGCCCGCCGCCCCGGCCTCGCGCCGCGACGTGACTCGTGCTGAGGGCCTCAACCGGTTCCACGTGCACCGCGCGCCACACGGGATGGAGCGTGGCCAGGACCGGGAGCACGAAGCCGATCGCGGCGGCCTTGAGGAACGCAGCCGGTTGCAGGTTCGTCTTCCACACGGGCAGCGGCAGGATGCTCCGCATCAGGGAGGCGAACGGGATCGCGACCACGACGCCGACGAGCAAGCCGCCGATCACGCCGAGGAGCGCTACCTCGATCCCCACGAGCAGTGGCCGGATGGCGAGTTGTCCCCGCGGCGCGCCCAGGGCCATCCCGATGCCGATCTCCCGGCGTTGCGCCTCGACGACACGGGTGATGAGGTTGAACGCGGCGAACGCAGCGCCGAGGAAGATCAACACCGCGACGATGTTCCACACCGCTTGGTCGCCCTTGATGTCGTCGTAGAGGAACTTGTAGGACATGTCCTGGCCGCGATCCGTGATCGTGACCGCCGTGCCCGGTACCTCGCGGGCGATCGCATCCTGGATGTCGCGTCGGAGCACGGTGAGATCAGTGCCCGGTACGGCGGTGAGCACCAGGTCGTTCACCTTGCCCGAGCGGCGGGAGAGTTGTTGGAGTGCCGCCCGCGGCGCGAACAGCACCGCGAAGCTTCCCTCGCCGAAGAACGCGAGTCCCTGTTGCGCCGATACGAGGAAGTACTCCGGGGACATCGCAGTTCCCGAGTAGTGCACCGCGCGGTCACCCGCGACCTTCAGCGTGCCGCTCGGGGGCAACCCGTAGTGCTTGGCGAACTTCGACTCGAGCAAGACCGCCGGGGTCGTCTGCTGCGCGAAGCCAGCGCCCGAAGTGACGAAGACCTTGTCGACGTGCGGACCCCCGTCACTCGTGTCGACGCCCACCACACGGCCCGGAACGAGGATCGTCTTGCCGGGAACGGAGGCATCGACCAGGGTCGGCAGGATCAGTCGCTCCTCCGCATTGGCGACGCGCTGGGGCTGCGAGATGCTCGCCACGGCCGCGCGCAGCTTGCCCGTGTCGACGAACGACCCTTCGCTCAGCTCGACGCGCAGGGCGTGCATGGAGAGCCGCCCGAAGCTCGCGTCGTTCGACTGACGTCGCCACTGCTCGGTGCTGGCGAGCGCGGCATACATCCCGGTGCCGAGCGAGATGACCATGGCGATCGCGACGACGAGGAGCCAGCGGCGCCGCAGGTCCCGCAACGACCAGACGATCCAGCGGCGGGCAGGCGTGCGCACCGCGCTACCAGTGCAGTTCGGAGATGCGCGCCCGGCCTCCGAGCGGAGAACCGTCGGCGACGATGTGACCAGAGCCGAGCTCGATCACGCGGTCGGCGACACGCGAGATCTCACGGTTGTGCGTGACGACGAGCACGGTCTTGCCCCCGTCGGCCTGTGCCTGGAGCAGCTCCAGGATCTGGACGCCGGTGTGGAAGTCGAGCTCGCCGGTCGGTTCATCGGCGAGCAGCACCGGATTGCCGGTCGCCAGCGCACGTGCGATCGCGACGCGTTGCTGCTCCCCGCCCGAGAGTTGGTGGGGGAAGTGGTTCGTCCGGTCGGCGAGCCCGACCTGTTCGAGGACGCTCGCGGCGTTGCCGTCGTCACGACGACCGGCGACCTCGGTGCCGAACTCCACGTTCTCGAGCGCCGTCAGGCCGGGGAAGAGATTGAAGCTCTGGAAGACGAAGCTGACCGTCTCCCGCCGGACCCGGAACCGTTCACTTCGCGACGCGGTGGTGATGTCGACGCCGCCGACGCGGATCCGACCCTCGGTCGGGGTGTCGAGCGCACCGATGAGGTTCAGCAGCGTGGTCTTGCCGCATCCGGACGGTCCCAGGATCACGACGAACGCGGCCTCGTCGACATGCAGGTTCACTTCCTCGAGCGCGGTGACGGTCACGTCGCCGATGCGAAAGCGCTTCGCAACGTCGTCGAGGTCGATCCGCGTACCGACCGCGCCACGGTCGGCGCGCACCGCGGCCGGGGACGCAGTGGTGACGGGGTTCGTGTCCACGATCCCAATGTCGCGCCCGGGTCCGGGGGACCGGCAGAGTCGAAGGACCTTGACGCACGCTGCCGTGATGTCGGGTCAGTGGCAGGAGGCGGCGCCGCTGTCCGTCCAGGACTTGCCGGCTTCGGGCTGGAAGCGCCACGCGTAGCCGGTCGGGTGGAGGGTGAGCCGCAGGACGCCGAAGGTCGTGTTCTGGTGGACTTGGCTGTTGGCTCCGATGCTCCCGAACCCGGTGAAGAACGCCCCGCCCGTGCCCACGACGAACTGCGCGATGCCACGCGCGGCATCGAGGTGCGAGGCGTTGTCCTGTGGCGCGAACCGCTCGTAGTCGTGCGAGTGACCGCTCAGGACCACATCGACGTTGGCGTCGTACAGATCCTGGAAGATCGGCGCCATGAAGGTGTTGTCGCCGTCGTGCCCGCTCGAGTAGCGCGGGTGGTGGAAGACGGCGAGGGTGCATCGCCGCCCGGCATCGGCGGCCAGGTCGGTTCGGACCCATTGCTCTTGGGCGCCGCCCACGGCGCACCCGCCGGTGATCTTGTCGCAGTTGCTGTTGATCTCGAGGACGTGCCAGGTGCCGATGTCGTAGCTGTAGTAGCCCTTCGACGGATCGCCGGCCGCTGCGCCGAAGTAGCCGTAGTAGCCCCTGGCTCCCGAGTAGCCGTAGTCGTGGTTGCCCGCCTCGGGGTGCGTGATCGCCTTCACGCGACCCCACGTCGGGTCGTACACGGTGGCGAAGCCCGTGGGCGAGGGATCACTCTGCATGTTGTCACCGAGCGTCAACACGTTCGCGAAGCCGCCTGCGACGAGCAGGTCAGAGGTGTACTTCTGCCGGCAGGCCGTCGCCGTCCCGTTGCCGCCGTTGTAGTTCGGGTCCGACGCACCGCAGGCGATGTCGCCGGCAGCGGCGATGGTGGGATCGGCGTTCGCGGAGGCCCACGCCGCCGAGCCATCGGTCCGGTAGATGACGATGTTGGCGTCGTTCTGGAGCGACAACCCCGCTCCCGGGTTGCCCGAGGTCTGCGTGGACCAGATCGCCACGCCCTTGTCCGTGGACACGACGAGGTCCCCGTCGGGCCGCATCGTGGCGGACGCCCCCGGGTTTCCGGCCGTGCCGCTGGACCAGACCCGGATCTCCGGTCCGTTGCCCGGCTCCGCGTACTCCACGAGATCCCCATCGGGCTGCATGATGAGCTTGAACTGCCGGTCGGGCGACAGGATGTACCAACCGGACTTGAGGGGCGTGCCTGGAGCGAGCGTGGCAGGCGGCCTCGTAGAGGAGGCCCAAACGGCGCTGCTGCCGTCGTACACGACGAGGTTGGCGTCCGACTGGAGGGAGAGCGTTGCCCCCGGGTGACCTGCGGTGAGAGTGGACCACACGGCGACATTCGCGCTGTCCGAGATGACGAAGCTGCCGTCGGGCTGCATCGTTGCCGTCGCACCCGGCGCTCCACCGGTGCCGCTGGACCAGAGCGTGCTCGCCGTGCCCGACACGGACTCGACCAGGTTGCCGTCGGGTTGCATCGTGAGCGTGTACTGCCCGTTCGGCGACGCGAGCGAACCCCCGCTCTTCAGCGTCCCTCCCGACTTCAGGATCGCGGGCGGGGTGCAGGCGACGAGCGCCGCGGCACAGAAGGCCGCGACCACGAGGGCGACCCTCACCCGTGAGCGGGTCTCGGACATGGCACGCACCTCCGCTTCAGCTGTAGCCGATAGCGCACGACCGCTTCGCTGTTGACACCCATCCACGCTGCGCCCGCTCACGGATTCCGACTAGGGCACTAGGTCCCCACCTGTCCGCACCACGCCGCGACCCGGGCCTCGAAGGCTGCTCACTGGACCCGGCACACCTCCGATCGGCTTGCGCATCACCCTCGGTCGGCGACACCGACTCTCTTGGCAGCGCGGCCGGCTGCGGCAGGTCCAGCCAGTTGCCGAAGCAGGAGGAGGCCGTCGAGGAGCGCTATGGCGGTCTCGGCCTCGATGCGGCGCTCTGCCGGTGTGCCCTGAAGGAACCCAGCCGCCCAGGTGATCCAGGCATCGACGAGTTGCGGCACGAGTGTGCGGTAGGGATCTCGTCCCGCGGCTGCGAGTCCGTTCGCTTCGAAGAACAGAGCGAACACGGCGTCGGCATCTGCCTGGGCGACGATCGGCCACGCGGCCCGCAGCAGCTCGAGATGGTCCCTGGCCGGTGACCCGAACGCAGGCTCGAGGGTCTGCTGGAGCTGGGTTCCAACGGAGAACAGGACCTCGCTGACGAGCTCGTCCTTGGAGGGGAAGTAGTAGACGACGACGCGATCACTGATGTCGAGTCGCTTGGCGACACGCCCGTACGTGAGCTGGCTCAGTCCGTCGTGGAACGCAACCGCGAGCGCGCCGTCGAGGATCTGTTCTCTGGTGTGCCGGTAGCCCATCGGCACTTGATTGTAGTGATCACTGCGACTAGGGTTTCGCAGTGATCACTACAACTGAGTAGAGAGGAGCTGGGAGATGACCGACCGCGAGGCTGGACAGCTGGAGGTGGTGGAGGCGTTCCTGGAAGCGTTCGTCGTCATGGACTTCGACGGGGCACTGAGCTTCCTGGCCGACGACGTCGAGTACACGAACATCCCGTTGCTGACCGTGCGTGGCCAAGCCGGCGTGCGAGAGGTCCTCGAACCGTTCTTCGAGCCGATACACGAGAACGAGTTCCTGATCCTGCGGAAGGCCGCGACGGGCCCCGTGGTGTTCCTCGAGCGCTTGGATCGCCATCGCCTCGATCACGGCTGGCGCGAGCTGCCGGTCAACAGCGTCTTCGAGGTGCACGACGGGAGGATCACCGTGTGGCGTGACTACTTCGACGTCGCGACCGCAGCGAGAATCCACGACCCGGCCGCAGCATGAGTTCGTCTGCTGAGAGCTCGACGTCGCTCAGCCGTTCGACCGAGTGCCGGCGGTACGGGGCGCCAACCGGAGCCGCGAGTCGTCAGGACTCGGCCAGGTGCTTGAGGTGGCTCGTCCCATCGAGGCGGATCCCAGCGGGAAGAACAGGACACAGATCTCGGCGCGAGAACGCAACACCAGTTCCGCGATTCACGGCAGGTCGTGGATCAGGCGAGCGCGACCGTGAGGAACCGGTCGAAGCCGTCCAGGTCGAACACGATCGAGAGGCCGTCGTCGTCGTGAGCGATCTCGAGGGCGGGACAGAAGAAGTCCCCACCCGGAACGTAGAAGTGGGGTGAGCCGACGACCCCGAACGCCTCCCCGCGGTGCCAGTCCTCGATCACCTGCTGGTCGTTCCCAGCGAGGCCCGGGAGCCCGCAGCGAGCCGCGAGCGTGGCGAGCACCGCGGGATCGGCGATGTCGGCTCCCTCCTCGAAGAGGGCCGTCCGCACCGCGAGGCTCAGCCGCTCACCTGCCACTGCGTCGTGCCGGTACGCCGCCGCGACCAGGCCGAGGGCGGGGAGCGACGAATCGGGGAAGTGGCCCGGATCGAACCCGCGGAACAGGTCCGGCGCCACCGATCGCCGCAGCGAGGCGATCTTGGGCACCAGTGCCGCTCCTCGGAGCGGTTCGGCGTTGACGAGCTCCAACGGCCAGCTCGAGACCAGGATCCGATGGTCGCTGCGGCGCGCATCCCGCTCGGCGACGAGTCGCCGGAGCCCGACGTGGGTGAACGGACAGGTGATGTCGGCGAACACCTCGATGTGGTGGTCCCAGCCCGGAACAGGTGCCGCGCCCACGCGTTCACGGGCCTCGATGGTGCGATCGTTCACGGTCCCCGTCCCTCTCCCCTGCGCCGGTGGTCACGGGCTGTGCTCGGCTCGGGATCCCGTCGTCGAGCTGACGCGGGCAACGTGCCGCCGGTGCCAGCACCCAGGACGACAACCCGTGTGACCATGAGCCCAGCCTGTGCCGATGCGCCGCCGGTGCACAGGGGCGATGGTCCCGAACCTCCGTTGGCGAAATGGGTCGCACCAGCTGAGCTGCGGCACCGGCGCCGCCGCCTTCTGCGGAGGCGGCGGCTCGCGCACCGCCATCATCATCCGCACCAATGCGCGACCGCGGACTGACGAGCATCGTCTGGACGACCGCTCAGCCCGAGGTCCCCTTCGGCACCGCCCACACCGGCGACCCGTCCTCGAGTTGCCGGCTGGGTTGCCGTGTGAGCGGCCACATGGCGAAGCCGATCAGCACGGCGACGAGGTGTCCGAAGTCGGTGAAGGTCCGTCCCACCGCTGCGGCGATGACGACGACCGACAACAGCACCCCTCCCCACGCGTAGCGTGCCCGGCCCGCGAGGCGGTAGGTGAACACCGCGGCCACCGCGGCGAAGCCGTAGCTGACGCCGACATCGATGGCGCCCTCCTGGGAGTGGCTGACGATGCCGGCGTGGATCGCCAGCAGCAGGCCGCCAGCGGTGATCAGGGTTGCGCCCAGGTGCCCCGTGGCGAACACGAGGATCCAGCGGGCGGTGCCGAGCCATCGTTCAGCCGGGGCGAGGACGACGGCGATGACCGCGACGGCGGCGAGGAGCCAGTAGGTGTCGAGCCAGAACGCGCTGCGGATCAGGACCCGTATCGGGTCGCTGCGGAGGTGGGCGACGTTGCTGCTGTGCGCGCGGAGCACGGCGTCGACGATCGGTTGGTCGAGCCCGAGCAGCACCCAGGTCGTGATGGTGACGATGAACAGGTAGGTGAATGTCGCTGGTGAGGCCCGGATGTAGGCGACCACGTAGGGGCGGGCGGTCTGCCAGCGCCGGTGGAGCGCCAATGCGGGGCCCCAGCCCCCGACCCGCGCGAGGTGGAAGCCGATGCCGACCACGAGCGCCACGAGAAGTATCACCTCACGGAGCCTCGCAGGTGCTCAGGTGACGGTGAGGAGGGTGGACATGCCGGCCTGGTAGTGCCCGACAATGTTGCAGACGAGTTCGTAGCGCCCCGCGGGCAGGTCGAGCGTGACCCAGCCCGTCGACCCGGGCGAGATCCCCTCGCCCGCCCCGGCTCCGCAGCTGTTGGAGGCCTCTGCGAGGCTGGTCGATTCGTCGACCTTGTTGTCGGGACCGACGCCACGTTGCCCGATGTGCGCGCCCGGTGCGAGCGGGAGTACGACGAGCTCGTGGGTGAGCGATCCGGTGTTGGTGACAACGAACGAGACTCTCCCTGTGGGCACGGCGCCGGGTTGTGCAGTGATGCTCATCATCCCCATGTGGCCTGAACCCATCATCATCGGGCCGCCGCGGTTCGAGAGGGTGACGTTGACCACGCTGCCCTCGAGCTGGGGTGCGGCGCACGAGGTGGGGACCGCTCCCCTGCCTCCCCGCGACATCGGGTGCCGTACGTACAGCGCCGCGGCCGCCGAGACGCTGACGAGCGCAACCGCAGCGACGATGATCGGAAGGAGGGTGGGTCGTTTCAACATGGCGAGGTGCTCCCGGTGGTGGTCACCACTTGCACTGTGGCTGGGCGTGGCGACGCAGCAGCAGCGAGGCAGGGCAGTTGTGCACGGTCACGTACAGCCATTGGTTGATGCCGACGAACGCGGTGAGCAGCAGGAACCAGGGTGAGACGAAGGCGGCGAGCGCGGCGCTGACAAGCGTCATGGTTCCGGCCATGGCGAACAGGATGCGTTCGAGGGGCCAGCGAGTCGGCCGCGTGGCTGCGGGTGCTGGAGTCGCCGTGGGTTGGGTCGTGGTGGTCATCGGGGTTCCTTTGGTCGCGGGTACCGCGGTGGGTGTGAAGCAGGGCCGGGCCCAGGGGGGTTCAGTGGGAGAAGTGGACGTGGGGCATGCGGCGGTCGAGCCAGCCCGGGATCCACCAGGCGCGTTCGCCGAGCAGGCCGAGCAGTGAGGGCATGAGCATCATGCGGATGATCGTGGCGTCGAGCAGCACCGCGAGGGCGAGGGTGAGGCCGAGCTCGGTCGGGGGGATGGGTCCGGTCACCCCGAAGGCGATGAAGACCACGATCATGATCAGCGCGGCGTTGGTGATTGGGCGGCCGGTGCGGGCGATGCCCTCGCGGACCGCGAGCTGGGCGTCGCCGGTGGCGTCGCGGCGTTCCTTGATCGCGGCGAGCAGGAAGAGCTGGTAGTCCATCGAGAGCCCGAACAGCAGCGCGAAGAAGAACAGCGGCGCCCAGGCGTCGACGAACCCCTGGGGGTGCAGGCCGATCAAGCCCGCCCCGAAGCCGTGCTGGAACACGAGGGTCGCGAACCCGAAGGCGGCGCCGACACCGAGCAGGTTCAACAGGATCGAGGTGAAGGCGATGGTGAGGCTGCGGAACACCACCAGCAGCAGCACGAACGCCACGACCATGATGAGCCCGATCGCGAGTGGTGCCTTGCCGGTGAGCACGGCGGTGAGGTCGGTGTTCTGCGCCGCGGGTCCACCGACGCGTGCCGCGGGGACCGCGGTGGACAGGTTGGAGCGCAGCCGTCTGACGAGCTGTGAGGTCGCAGGGTTGTCGACGGCGGTGCGGGGCGTCACGCGGATCGCGACGCGACCCGTTCCCGCCGGCGGTGCGGCGACCTGGGCTGCCACGACGCCGGGGTCGGTACTCGCCAACCCGATCACCTTGGTGGCCGTGGCTGTGGGGGTGGTGATGAAGATCGGGGCGGCGGCGCCGGGCCCGAACGCCTTGGTGACGAGGTCGTAGCCGTCACGGCTGGACTGGCCCTTGTCGACGACGCGGGCGCCGGGCATGCCGAGGCGCATCCCGATCGCGGGCGCGGCGAGCAGCGCCAGCACCGCGATGCCGGCCGTGAGGGTGACAGCGGGGCGGCGCATCGCCGCCGCGGTCCAGCGGGCCCAACGGCCCTCCGCCGCCCGGTCAGGATCCTTGTGCCCGCGGGTGACGAGCACGCGGTCACCCAGGCTCACCAGCAGCGCCGGGAGCAGGGTCAGCGCGGCGAGCGCCACCGCGACGACCGACAGGATCATGCCCAGCGCCATGGCCCGGAACACCATCACCGGCACGACGAACACCGCGGCGAGCGACAGGATGACGGTCAGCGCCGAAAGGAACACCGCCTTGCCGGCGGTGGCGAGTGTCGCGGCGATGCCGTCGAGGGCGTCCTTGCCGTCCTCGCGCTCCTCGCGGTAGCGAGAGACGATGAACAGGCTGTAGTCGATGCCGACCGCGAGGCCGATCATCATCGAGAAGTTCATGGCCCACACCGACATCGGCGTGACGTGGGTCAGCAGGTTGAGCGCACCGAACCCCACCGCGATCCCGGCGATCGCCAACAGCAACGGGATCCCCGCGGCGAGCGCGGAACCGAACGCGACCAGCAGCAGGATGATCGTGGGCAGCCCGGACACGAGCTCAGCGAGGTGCAGGGCGCGTTCGTTGGACGCGTTGAAGTCGCTCCACACCGCCCACTCACCTGTCACCTTCGCCTGCGCGCCCGGCGGGAGCGACACGTTGTGGACGTGGTCGATCAGCTTCTTCGCCGACTCGGGCCGTTGCGCGTCGCGCACCGCCTGCAGCCCGACCGGGACCAGCGCGGTGCGGCCATCAGGCGAGACCAAGCCTGCGCTCTTCGGGAGCGTCAGCGGGTTCACCACCGACGTCGCCCCGGGGGCCCCATGCAGCGAAGCGACCAGGGTGTGCAGCCCCGCCGGATTCGAGGCGATCGGTGTCGCCTGGTGATACACCACCACTGCCGCTTCGGCGTTGGCCTGCGGGAAACCCCGGCGCAGCTCGTCGCGCACGTGCTGCGCGGTCGAGCCCTGTGCCTCCCACCCGGCACCCGACAACGAGTGCGTCAACGTGAGCGCCAGGGGTGCGGCCGCGAGTGTGGTCACCAGCCAGATGATCAGCACCGCCCGACGGTGCCGGCCCGAGAAGCGCGCCAGGCGGGCGAGCCACGGACCCTCGTGCTCGGGATTGTCGTCGATGACCTTTGAGGTCGTCGGCTTCGTCGGTTGATCGAGCATCGGGGCTCCAAAAGGGGTGTCAGGGGCTTGTCGGGGCGCGCGAGGTCAAGGCCGCGGCAGCAGACGCGGGCGACAGCGCTCGGGGGGTGGTGGCTCAGGCGAGCTTGGTGAACATCTTCTGGACGTCCGCGAGCTCGTACCCCTCGGCAGCGGACCGTTCGGGGTCTTCGAGGCACCAGGTGAGCCCGGCAGCGACCAGGACGAACCCGGTCTGCTCGAGGGCCTTGTTGGCCGCTGAGAGCTGGGTGACGATCTCGCGGCAGTCACGCTCGTCCGCGAGCATCTGTTGCAGGGCGCGCACCTGGCCTTCGATGCGACGCAGGCGGTTCGTGAGGTCCTTCACGGTTTCGGCGGGCAGTTCCATGCCACGTTCTCCTTGGGTCCCCACCACCCTATCTGATACCCCTAGGGGTATACAACCCGTAGGTTCCGTCCAGCCGCGATCCCGGGCTCACGAAGGCGGGTGGCCTCGACCACGCCGGCGATACAGGTCGGCGTCCGCTCGGCGGATCAGTTCCTCCACTGTGTCGACGGCTTCGAGTTGGGCCAGGCCGACCGAGACCGAAGCGTGCTGCTCCGCAGCGAGACCGGCGTTGACCTCGGCGAAGCGCTTCTCGGCCTCCACCAAGTGGACGTCCTGCATCCCGCACACGAACTCGTCACCACCGAAGCGGATGATCAGGTCATAGGGCCGGAGGTTGGTCTCGAGGGTGACGGCGACCGCCGCCAGCAGGAGGTCACCTCCGGCGTGTCCGAGCGAGTCGTTGGTGGCCTTGAGGCCGTCGACATCGACGAAGGCGAGGACGAAGGGCGCGCCGGTCCGTTGTGCTCGGGTCACTTCACGCTGGAGCTCGATGACGCCGGCCTCGCGGCGATACGCACCGGTGAGCGCATCGATCGACGAAGCGGCACGGTCACGGGCCGACAGGCGGCGGTCCGACGCGCTGGCCTGCCGATCCGTCGCTGCGTGGGTCCGATCACCGGCCGCCCCCGTCCGGTCGCGGGATGCTTCGGCGCGGTCCGACGCGGCGCCCTCGTCGACCGCGTCAGCGGTGTACTCGCGTACCTCCGCGCGCTCGTCGCGCTCCCTTGCCCTGCAGTCGCGGACCTCCGCTGCCTCGTCTCCGGCCTCAGACACCTGATCCCGGACTTCAGCGTCGCGGTCTCGCTCCTCGCCCGGCGGTGGCGTGTCCAGGGGCACAGGCTCGGCGACTGCCAGCCGGCGGGGACGACGGCGCTTACGCCCGTTCACACCCCGATTGATACACCTCCAGCCACGCGGTGTCTCGGCAGATGCGCGATTCAACGGGAAGGTGTGGCGGCATCGATGAGGCGGGGAACAGCTGGTGGGGGCAGGCCCGCAGCGCGCCGGTCCAAGTCCGGGCGAGGGCTGGTCACAAAGCGACCGCCAGGGTCGGTTTGTGACCAGACCTCGCTCAGCTCATCGAGGCGGCCCGCACTCCGAGCTCCACCTACATGGCCGGGGCCCGAGTGTTCCCGAGGCTCGTGCCCACGTCGCCCGGAGATCCGGCCGCACCGGCCAACCGTCAGCCTTGCGGTCGTTCGTCGTCTGCCTCGAGATCGCCCTCGCCCTGGTCGAGCCAGCGTCGCGCCCGGTGGAAGGCGTCGATGCTCGACGCCCCGATGGTCGGGCTCTCAGGGACGATCTCGATCGGCGCGCGTCGGAGGAGACCGGAACCGTCGATCTGTCGTGCGAGGTCGCTGGATACTCCGCTCAGGAACAGCCGACCACCGATCGGGTCGAGGCGGCGCGCGTACTCCTCCACCACGTGGAGGAACGTGACACCCAGCTGGGCGCGTCCCCGGAGGCGCAGCACCACCGCGCTGTGGGAGGCGTGCGACGGGTCGGGGAGGCGCACCTGGAGGGTCCGGCTCCCGGCGAAGAGGAGCGAGCCGTAGACATCGAGAAGGACGACATCGTTGGACGGAAGGTCCGGCGGCGGTTCCGCTTCGATGAGACGGTCACTCTCGTCCGGCTCGAGTCGCACGATCCGAAGGTCGAGCGCGTCCCGGTTGAGCTGCAGCAGAAGTGAGATCACGACCCCGAGCCCGACGGCGGCCGGGATCGGCAGGAACAGGGTGGCAAGGAAGGTCGAGACCATGGCGATCTGGGAGTTCGTCCCGGCTCGCCACGTGTTCGTGATCTCGCCGGAACTGATCGAGGACAGCGCCGCCACGATCAGGACCGCCGCCAACGTGGTGAGCGCGACCTTGGCGATCGCTGGCGAGAACACGACAAGGATGGCGATCATCCACGCACCGGAGAAGATCGCCGCCCATCGGCTGCGTGCGCCGGCGGTCCGGTTGAGGGCGGTCTGACCGACCGAGCCGCCGACCGGTTGTCCGAGGAAGAGCGCCGAGGCGAGGTTTCCTGCGCCCTCTGCGACGAAGTCCCGGTTCACGTTGGTCGCCGAGCCATCGGGATTGGGGGCTGCCTCGCCGACACCGACGCCTTGCACGAGCACGACGGCGGCGACCGCGAGCGCCCCAGCGACCAGTGACGGGGTGAACAGCGACAGGGTCGGGATCTTCGGGATGGGCAGTCCGCTCGGGATCGGCCCCTTGGAGCCGACCCGCGCCACCGACGTCCAGCCTGCGAGCGACGCGACACCCGTTGGGATCACCAGCGCCAGGAGCGCTGCGAACGACGAGAACCTCGTCTTCGCAGTCGCGAACAGGATGGCTCCCGCCATGGCACCGATCGCGAGCGTCTGGCCGTCGATCTCCGACGGGTGGGTCAGGACGTTCCAGGCCTTGTCGATGGCGAGGGACCCCACTGATGGCGCCCCGGTGAGATCAGGCAACTGGCCGAGGATGATGTTCACGGCCACCCCGGTCAGAAAGCCCCGCATGACCGAGTACGAGACGAACCGTGAGTATCGACCCAAGCGCAGCATCCCCGCCGCAACCATCGCCACGCCGGCGACGGCGGTGAGCAGTGCGACCGCCTCTGCCCGCTGACCGCTGGGGACCGCTTCAACCGCGGAGCCTGCGGCCAGGGCGGCGGCGCTGGTGGTGGTGATCACCATGAACTGGGTGGAGGAGGTCAGGCCTCCAGCGATCGGCCCGGCAAAGGATGCGTAGAGTCCATGGATCGGGTTGATGCCGGCCAGAACCGAGGCAGCCATGCCGTCGGGAACGCTCCCGATCGCGCCAGGTAGCCCCGCCATGCCGTCCCGCGACAGGTCCTTGCGCGTCGGCAACCAAGAGCGCAATGCGGCTAGCACTCGTGCCGCCCGGCCCATCGGCGCCGCCAGCCTGCCCAGCCCCCGACCCCGGAGTGTGCAGGTTCTCTGATCACCATGTCGCTACGAGAAGTCGGCGGGGTCTCCGCGAGCTCGTTCACACGCATCTCCCGTTCACTCCGGGGGGGCGCTCCGCCACGGAGGACGGCCCCGCATGCTCCACGGGCGTCTGCGTCGTGGTGTCGGCATCCGAGGGCTTGGCGAGCATCACGACGCCGACCACCGCCAACGCGAGCCCGATGACCGCGGGACCCATGTGACCGCTCCCGTTGGACAGCGTCTCCTCGAAGACCGTGACGCCGAGGACCACGCTGATCACCAGCGTGGTGGCGTTGCTCGCGGCCATCGCGGGAGCGAGGAAGCTCGTCTTGAGCGCCGACTGCTGGAGCGCGAACCCCGCCAGG
>JADGON010000415.1 GCA_017882945.1 Acidimicrobiia bacterium
GAGTACAGGGGCATGCGAAGCCTCCGGTGCCGCAGCAGATCAGACGTACGTCAGAGGAAGGAGCGTGCCACGCGCAGCGCCAACCGTGCTCCGTCGCCCTCCGCCACGAGGTCAGTCGCCGCGTCCGCGGGGAGGCGCTGGACGAACACCCGGCAGAACTCCGACGCAGGTCCCGTGATGCGGTCGGTCGCGTCGGCGGGGCCGAACGTCCAGGTGGCACCGGACGGGAGCGTGAGCTCGACCCGGATCGGCACATCGGGCGGAGCGACGCCGGCCAGGGAGCACGCATAGGGGAGGGCGCGGATCCCGATCCACGCGACGTGGCGCAGCCGGTCCGTGTCGACGGGTTCCCGGCCGAGCGCGGCGTGCACGTCGAGCGCGTGCGCCCAGCACTCCATGAGGCGCGCGGTGACGAATGACGGCGGGCGCATGCCGAGACCCCAGGGCACCCGCATCGCGGGATCGAGGCTCAGGAGCACCTCGCGCTCGTCCATCTGCGTGCGCGTCCACCACGCCAGCACGTCGGCGCCCGTGAGCCGGCGACCACGCAGCACGCCGAGCAGCGTGAGGTCTTCGGAGGATCCGCAGCCCGCCGCCACCTTGGCGAGCGCGCGGGGCCCGTCGATGCACGTGTCGATGGCCAGCTCGTCCGTGTCGGCGAGGTGCGCGACCGTGTCGCGCACATCCCAGCTCCAGGCCGGCGTCGGGCGGAACCAGTCGTCGGGGTCGATGGTCTCGAGCACCGCGACCAACGCGTCCTGCTCCGCGGCGAGATCTTCGACGAGCTCCGAGGTCGTGTCGTCGGGCATCGGGGCGGATGCGCCGGTCAGGCGCTGCGCGCGGTGCGGGTCGGACCGATCACGATGGGGATCTCGGCCGGATGACGGACCGGTGCCGGACCCATCGCGAGCCGTTCGTCGAGGTAGCCGGCGATCATCTCGAACAGCTCGTCACCGCACATCTTGCGCAGCTCCGGCTCGAGGCTCCGGTACACCGCGTCGCGCCCGACGAACGCGGCCGGCTCCTCGGTGCACCACCACGCGAACTCCTCGCCGCCTTCACCCCAGCCGTGTCGCGCAAACTCGGTGAGACGGTGGTACACGATGCCGTCGTCGGCATCCTCGTCGTACTCCTCGATGTTGCGCAACGGCAGCTGCCAGCACACTTCGGGCTTGAGGTCGCTGTGGTGCTGACCCGTGCGCTCGGCCAGCTGGTGCAGCGCGCACCCCGGACCCGTCGCGAATCCGGGCCGGTTCAAGAAGATGCAGGCGCCGTCGACGAGGCGGGTCCGGAAGTCATCCTTGGCGACCTTGACCCAGATGCCCTTCTTCTTCGCGCGCTTGCGGTGCTGCCACGTGTCGTCGTCGAGCAGCTTGGCCGCCTTGTTGACCAGCGTCTGGTCCTTCGGTCCCGAGGCGTGGGCGCCGTAGGAGCAGCACCCGTGGACGAGCTCGGGGGCCTCCTCGGTCAGCACCCCCTGGCAGCCGTTGCCGAAGATGCAGCTCCAATGGGACGTCATGAACGTGACGTCCACATGCCAGACGTGCTTCTTGCGCTTCGGGTCCTTGAAGGTGACCCACTCCCGGACCGCTCCCGTTGTCTTCGCCACGCAGCGAAACTTAGCGGCAACCGTCGGTAGCATCGGTGGATCACCACCTCCCAGGCGCTCGTCGCCGATCTCGAACGCGGACTCGGCCCCGGCCAGGCGCGCGCGGAACCCCTCGAACTCGCGCTCTACGGCCGCGACGCGGGGACCGAACGAGGTCGTGCCGTCGCGGTGTGCTTCCCACGATCGACCGAGGATGTCGCCTACGCGGTGCGGTGCGCGGCGCGTCATGGTCGCTCCTTCGTCGCTCGGGGAAGTGGCACGGGTCTCGCCGGGGGCGCGACTCCGGTCGACGATCCGCTCATCATCGTCACGACCCGGATGAACCGGGTGATCGAGGTCGACGTCGAGGCGCGGGTCGCCTGGGTCGAGCCGGGGGTCCTCAACCTCGACCTCAGCCGCATGGTGACGCACCTCGGCCTCCACTACGCGCCGGATCCCTCGTCGCAGCAGGCCTGCACGATCGGCGGAAACGTGGCCACCAACGCCGGCGGGCCCCACTGCCTCGCGGCCGGGGTCACGTCCTCGCACATCCTCGCCCTGGACATCGTGCTCGCGGACGGCTCGGTGGCCCGGCTCGGCGGGCTCGAACCCGACGTCCCCGGCCTCGATCTGCGGGGGTGCTTCGTGGGCAGCGAGGGAACGATGGGCATTGCCACCCGCATCGCGGTGCGCCTGCAGCCAAACCCGCCGTGCGTCCGCACACTGCTCCTCGACTTCATGTCCATCGATGCTGCGGCGGCAACGGTCAGCGCGATCATCGCCGCGGGCATCGTCCCGTCGGCCCTGGAGATGATGGACGCGCGCATCACGCGGGCCGTCGAGGACTACGTGCGCGCCGGTTACCCCCGTGATGCCGAGGCGGTGCTCCTTGCCGAGCTCGACGGGCTCCCCGCCGGGGTGGAAGCCGCGGTGGCGGTCGTGGATCGAGTCGGGCGGGAGCACGGCGCGCGCACTGTGCGAGTCGCGGCCGATGCCGCGGAGCGTGCCCTGCTCTGGAAGGGCCGCAAGTCCGCGTTCGGGGCGATCGCCCGGATCGCACCGGACTACTACCTGCACGACGCGGTCGTACCCCGCACCCGCTTGGTCGAGGTCCTGCACCAGGTCTACGAGATCGCCGCGGCCCACGAGCTGATCGTGGTGAACGTGTTCCACGCCGGCGACGGCAACCTGCACCCGATCCTGGTCTTCGACGCGCGCGACCCCGGCATCTGGGACCGAGTGCACGCAGCGGGCGACGCCATCGTGCGCGCCTGTGTCGCCGCGGGGGGAGTGTTGAGCGGCGAGCACGGCATCGGGTTGGAGAAGCGCGATCTCATGCCGCTCGTGTTCAACGTCGACGACCTCGACGCCCAGGCCCGGCTGCGGGACGCGTTCGACCCCGACGGTCGCGCGAACCCGCAGAAGGTATTGCCGCGGGGGAGTCGCTGCGGCGAGACCATGCGCGTCCCGGAAGGCGCGTGGGTGTGATCGAGCTCGATGCACTCGCGCGGACGATCGCGGCGGCGAACGCGGTGGTCGTCGTCGGGGCTGGGACCAAGCGCGACGTCGGTGGCGCCGTTCCGTCCGGGGCGACGGAAGTGCGGGTTCCCGCGGGCATGGTGAGCTACGAGCCGGCCGACATGACGGTGTCGGTGCTCGGAGGCACGCCGGTCGCGCTCCTCGACGGGGCACTGGCGGAGCACGGCCAAGAGTGCCCACTCGATCCGCGCGACTCGGCCGCCACCGTGGGCGGCGTGCTGGCCGGCGGCCTGTCCGGTCACCGCCGGCTCCGGCTCGGCCCCGCGCGGGACCGGCTGCTCGAGGTCCGGTTCCTCACCGGCGACGGTCGCGTGGTGCGCGGCGGGGGACCGACGGTGAAGAACGTGACCGGCTACGACCTGCCCCGCTTGCTCGTGGGCTCGCTCGGAACCCTCGGGGTGATCACCCAGGTGACCCTGCGCACGCAACCGCGACCGCAGCACTCGAGCTGGGCCGTGAGTGACGCTCCGCCCGACGACGTTCGGGATCGGCTCTTCCGGCCGACGTGCCTGGCGTGGGACGGGCGCGCCACGCACGTCCTCCTCGAAGGACACCCGGAGGACATCGCCTCCGAGCAGGCGCGAGCCGGATTGCGCCGGGTCGACGGCCCACCGACCTGGCCCGAGCACGCGCACCGCGGCCGCGCGTCGGTCCGTCCCGGGGCTCTCGGTGCCCTCGCTGCGCGCCTCGAGGAGGTCGCGTGCAGCTGGATCGCGGAGGGCGGGGTCGGAACCGTCCACATCGGCACGGACACCGAGATCGCGCTCGCCGACGCCCGGGCCGCCGTGGAAGCCGAGTCCGGATGGCTCCTGCGCGAGACCGGCGCTCCGAATCTCGACCCGTTCGGGATCGCGCTGCCCAACTTCGAGCTGATGAGCCGCATCAAGGATGCGTTCGACCCCTCGGGCAAGCTCAACCCCGGCCGCCTGCCGTACACGCGGGTCGCCGCGTGAAGCTCCAGCTGCCCGAGGACGACCTCGTCGCGTGCGTCGCGTGCGGGCTCTGCCTGCCGGCCTGCCCGACCTATCGCGTCACAGGGCTCGAGATCGCGTCGCCTCGGGGCCGGATCGCCGCGATGCAGGCGGTACAGCTCGGCGGCGCGCCGATCGACGCCGAGTTCACCGCGGCGATGGATGCGTGCCTCGTGTGTCGCGGGTGTGAGGTCGCGTGCCCGTCGTCGGTGCCGTTCGGGCACCTGATGGAGGCTGCGCGCGCGACTCTCCAACCGCGGCGCCCGGCGCAGCGCCGGTTCGCCGAATGGCTCGGGTACCGACTCGTGCTTCCTCACCATGGTCTGCTGCTCGCGCTCACCTGGCTGCTCGCGGTCGCGCAGCGGCTCCGGCTCGTCCCGAATCGGTTCGGACTGCCGAGACTCTCCTTCCGGTCGCTGCGGACTCCACTCGACGCCGACGCCCACCCCGACGTGTTCTTGTTCACCGGATGCGTGATGGACGCGTGGCAACGCGAAGTCCACCGTGCCGCGCTCACCGTCATGCGCGCGACCGGAGCGAGACCGGGGCTTCCCGGCGTCCATGGCGGATGTTGCGGCGCGTTGCACCTCCACGCCGGTCTGGACGATCAAGCCCGCGCGCTCGCGAAGCAGGTGATTGCGTCGCTTCCGCCCGAGGGACCCGTCGTGGTCGACAGCGCGGGCTGCGGCGCCGCGATGAAGGACTACGGCCGCCTCCTCGACACGGATGGCGCCCGTGCGTTCTCGGCTCGCGTACGCGACTTCTCGGAGTGGCTGGCGGAACAGGCACCGCTTCCGTTGCGGCCGAGCGGAACGACGGTCGTGGTCCAGGACCCGTGCCATCTCCGGCACGTGCAGCACGCCGAGCACGCGGTGCGCACGGTGCTGCGCGGCGGCTACCAGCTCGTCGAGATCGACGACGACGGTCTCTGCTGCGGCGCGGGTGGCGCGTACAGCGTCACCGAGCCGAGCCTCTCCGCAGCGGTACGCGCGCGCAAGGTCGACGCGATCCGCGCCGCCGCGGGTGATGGACCGTTCGTCGTCGCGTCCGCAAACCCGGGCTGCGCCATGCACCTCGCCGCGGCCGGACTCACCGTGCAACATCCCGCCGAGCTCGTCGAGGAGGCACTTCCGTGACCGGTGTCGAGGAATTGGTCGATCAGCTGCGATCGATCGAGGAGCAGCTCCGCGATCTTGCGTACGACCGGCTGCGGGAAGCGGCCAAGGGCGACGAGACGGCCAAGGCGGACGAGA
>JADGON010000416.1 GCA_017882945.1 Acidimicrobiia bacterium
CCGCCGAGCTCCGACCCTCCGATGCGATGCCTCAAGCGCGAGCGTTTCCGGGTCGATAAGAGCACGAGGCTCCTGCTGCGCCTTGCCCCCCGCCCGAGGATGGTTCGATCACGGATGAGAGCTCGCGCACGCGCCACGGTGACCATGGTCATCGGTCTCGCTCTGCTCACGAGCACCTTCGTCGTGCTGATCCCTGCGGTGACCGCGGGCAAGGTCGCCGGCGCGGCGGCAGTCGCGACCAACTCGGACCCCGACTACGCGACCGTCGAGTTCTCGGACCCCTGGGACTTCTCGAACGCGGCTGACTTCGGCATCTCCGGCGCCCAGAACATCGCCTCGTACACCATCGGCAACGGAGTCCTCGACGCGCACGTGAACCCCGGCGGGGGCATGGTGCTGGCCGAGGGGATCGCGGGAGTGATCCCGGCCGGTCGCAACACCGTGATCCACCCGATCATCGCCGCGGCCCACCAGAAGGTCGCGTTCCGGATGAGCTCGGACCGGACCGGATCGGGAGGATTCTTCTGGTACACGTGCGACCACATCATCCCCACGTGCGAGAACGGCTTCCCGTTCACGGTGCAGCAGGGCTGGCACGACTACGCGTTCGACATCCCCGCGCAGGCCGCGTACCGCGGCGCGCCCGCGTGGTCCGGCCAGATCAAGGGCATCCGGCTCGTGCCATCGGGCAGCACGGCCACCCACATCCAGCTCGACTACCTGCGCCTCGTCCCGCTGGACGCGTCCTCCGCCCCGCCCATCGACCCGAGCCCGCTCCCCGTCGTCGACAGCCCGTCGCTCGCCGGCGGCTACGACTACGCGACCCTCGTGCGTGGTGACGCCTGGGACATGAGCCAGCCCAGCGACATCCTCGCCCCCGAGAACATGAACTACGGGTTCACCGGCTCGCTCCTCAACGGGATCAACGCCGCCCCACATCTCGACGACGCGCACTTCGGGCTTCCCCTCGCGGGCCCGATCGACGGCAACCGCTTCCACCGGCTGACCTTCAACGTGTTCTACGAGGGCCCGTTCGGTCTCGGGTTCGCGCCCGGTGGCGGGATGGTCGCGCGCCTGATCTGGGAGACCGCAGGAGCACCCGGCGTCTGGCAGAACAGCCAGGACATCATCGTGTATCCCGGCTGGAACGACGTCTCCCTCGACCTCGCGACCTCCCCGCCCTTCGCGATCACCGACCCGGACCAGTCGAACCGCATCGGCTGGGCCGGCCAGCTCATCACCGGCCTGCGGTTCGATCCTCACGAGGACTCCGGTCAACGCCGCTTCCTGGTCGACAACATCAAGATCGCCGAGGACGCAACCGGCTACGGCGGCGCCTACGACATTCGATTCCACGACAACGCGTGGCGCGCCGGTACGACCGCCGACATCTACACGAGCACCGTTCGTGGAGGCTTCGGTGGCACGAGGATCGCGTCCGGGATCCCGGTGCAGCAGGGAGTGAACACGTTCCATTGGGCGCCGAACCCGATCGACCCGGGCAACGTGTGGGTCTACGTCGTGCTGCACCGAGGGTCCGACCTGGCACGCGCGTACGCCGACGGGCCGCTGCGCGTGACCGCATCGCCATCACCGCTCTACGGCGTGAATCCGTTCGGTTCGCTCGAGTCGCTGACGGCCGGGCCCGCAGGCGTGCACGCGCGCGGTTGGGCGATCGACCCGGACACGAACAACGCGATCGCGGTGCACTTCTGGGTGGACGGAGTTGCCCCGGTGGCCGCGTTGACCGCGAACGGGTCCCGACCGGACGTTCAGCAGGCGTTCCCGGGGTTCGGGAGCTTCCACGGGTTCGACGCGAACATCCCGGTCCCCGATGGTGCCCACTCGGTGTGCGCCTACGCGATCAACGTCGGCGCGGGAGTGAACCGGCAGCTGGGCTGTCGCACCGTGACGGTGCGCAACAATCCGTTCGGCTCCCTCGACGCGGTGAGCGCGACGGTCGGGTACGCCTCCGTGCGTGGCTGGGCGATCGACCCGAACACCTCGGCTCCGATCGACGTGCACGTCTGGGTCGACGGCAAGCCGCTCACCGCGCTCACCGCGGACAACCCGCGCGCTGACGTCGCGCGAGCGGTTCCGGGCTACGGCCCCAACCATGGCTACCAGGCCAAGCTCAAGCTCCCCAGCGGCGCGCACACCATCTGCACGTACGGGATCAACACGGGCCCGGGCGGCACCGCGCTGCTCGGCTGCATGCGGGTGGTGCTGCCCTCGAACCCGCTGGGCTCGCTCGATTCGGTCCGCACGACGAGCAATGGCATCACCGCGAAGGGCTGGGCGATCGATCCCGACACGAAGGCCCCGATCACGGTGCACCTGTACGTCCAGGGCGGCGGCGTCTCGGCCGTGCTGGCCGACGTCTCGCGCCATGACCTGATCGCGGCCTTCGGCTACGGCGGCGCCCACGGGTTCTCGACGACGGTGCCCGGCTCCGGCGGCGCGCATACCGTCTGCGCCTACGGCATCAACCGGGGCGCCGGCGGCAACACCCTGCTCGGCTGCCGCACCGGCTGACCGGGTCCGAGACCCACGGTGCTCCGCCGCGCCGAGGGTTGAAACATGCAGCATCCGGGCATTTCTACGGCCAGACCCCAGGCCGTGGCCCGAGACGCTGGCGCGCGCCCCAACCTAAGGTGGCTCCCCATGCGACGCATCCTGTTCGTGCTCATCGTCGCGGGCCTGGGCGCCCTCGTGCCCACACTCGCAGCCGGCGCGGGGCCCTCCGCTCCTCCGACGAGCTTCCAGAAGACACCGGTGCAGGTGGCCCACGCGGGCGATGAATCTGCGGCACCGGCAGTCCCCCACCACACGAACATCGTCGGCGTGCAGTGGTCCGGGGACGCGTCGGCAAAGTTCCGCATCGAGACGCGCAGCAACAACGGTACGTGGCACCGCGAGGGCACGGTCACGGCGCCCGATGGCGGGGCCGACCCCGGCAGCGCCGAGGCTCGCGCCGCCCAGCGGCGCATCGGCGCCCAGTTCGCCAGCGAGCCGGTCGGGGTCGACAATCCCGCTCGCGTTCGCGTGCGGGTCACCCAGGGCAACCCCAGCGGAGTCCGGATCGTCGCGGTCGGCTCCGCGCCCGGGTTCGCGAACACCGATCGCATCCCGAGCCCGCTCGACGTGAACCCACTCGCGGCCGGTGGGCTCGCGTTCGTCACCGCCGGTGCCGTCACGACGCGCCGGAGCCGGCGCGGGTCACTGGTGCTCGTCCTCATCATCGGCATGGCCGCTTCGGCGGCATTGATCGGCGTGCCCAGCGCCAACGCCGCCGCACCCGGCGACGTCCCGTTCCCGCCCAACCCCGGCTACGTGAGCCGCGCGCAGTGGGGTGCGGACGAGAGCCTTCGCCTCAAGGCGTGCCCGAACGGCCCCGACTACGCCGATCCCAAGCTGGTGGTCATCCACCACACCGCGACCTCGAACTCGTACTCACCGGCGGACACGGCGGCGACCGTGCGCGGGATCTACGTCTATTACATCCAGGGCCGGGGCTACTGCGACCACGGATACAACTTCCTCGTCGACCGCTACGGGATCATCTACGAGGGCCGGTACGGGGGCGTGGACCGCGGCGTCATCGGCGCGCACGCCACTTTGTTCAACACCGGCACGATCGGCATCGCGATGATCGGTGACCACAGCACCGTTCCGCCGACCGCCGCCACGTTCAACTCGCTGAACAACCTCATCTCGTGGAAGATGTCGGTGCACCAGATCAACCCGTTCTATCCGGTGGCGTACCGCGGTGCCGTGCTCCCACCGATCATCGGCCACCGCGACGCGGGCCGGGTCTCCGGCGACGGCACCGCATGTCCGGGGAACGCGGGTGAGGCGATCCTCGGGCCGCTGCTCGACGCGGTGAAGCCGCGCGTGGCGTTCGGGTATCCGTTGGGGAACCTCGAGGTCGCCCGTCGACAACCGAACGCCATCCAGGTCAGTGGATGGACCGCGGACCCGGACACGCCGACTTCGCCGATCCAGACGCACGTGTACGTCGACGGCGTCGGGGTCGCGATCGCGACCGCGGGAGCGCGCCGCGCGGATGTCGGCACCACGTATCCGTGGCTGGGCGCGAACCACGGCTTCGACGTCACCGTCGGGGTCTCGCAGGCCCCGCACCAGGTATGCGTGTACGGGATCAGCGTCGGGAACGGTGGGAACCGACAGCTCGGCTGCGTGTTCCTGAGCGGGAACACGACCGGGTCCTTGGACAACGCCACCCGAAGACCGGCCAGCATGGTGATGCGCGGCTGGGCGATCGACCCGGACACCACTGGGGCGGTACCGATCCACGTGTACGTCGACGGCGTGGGCGCGGCGATCGGCACCGCGGACGCCGTCCGTGAGGATGTCGGCCAGTTCCTGCCCGGCTACGGCAACAACCACGGCTACGCGATCACGGTTCCCGTCATCGGGGATCACACGGTGTGCGCGTACGCGATCAGCACGCGCGGAAAGGGCAACCCGTTACTCGGCTGCGCCCGGACCAGCGGGGCGCCGCGCGGCGCGCTCGATGCCGTGACTCGTCCAGCCGGCACCCTGCGCGTGCGCGGCTGGGCGTTGGACCCGGACGCGGCCACCGCGATCGACGTCCATGTCTACGTCGACGGGGTCGGCCGGGCCGCGCACACGGCCAACACGATCCGTCGGGACGTCGGCGCCGTCTTCGGCGGCTGGGGTGACAACCACGGCTTCGACTTCGCCGTCGCCGGCATCGCTCCCGGCCCGCACCAGGTCTGCGTCTACGGCATCAGCGTCGGCGCGAGCGGGAATGCCCTGCTGGGCTGCAAGAACACCACCGTCTGAACCGGGACGGCAGGGGTCGAGCCCGCCTCGGGTCGCTCAGCGACCCGGGGCGAGCGCGCGCTTGACGCGGACCCCGGTCTTGCGCACCAAGGTACGGACGTCTCCGTCACGCACCAGCCGCGCCACCGCGAGCAGCTCCGGCGGAATGCTCCGCCGGTGCGCGGTGATCGACGGCATCGCCGCCGCCATGTCCGGGTCCACGAGATCCGGCGCGCGACGCGGCGCGCGGCAGAACTCGATGAGCGGCTGGAGCACCTGCGACCAGCGGTACTCGTCGGCGAGCCGGCCCGAGGCCTCGCGGCATCCCTGCGCGAGCTCGGCGTCGTCGAGCAGGCGGAACAGTGCGGCCTCGAGCGCGTCGACGTCGCCCGGCGGGACGGTGAGCCCGACCCCGAAGGAATCGATGATGTCGCCGAACGAGTCACCTCCCGTGGCCACGACGGGGAGTGACGCCCAGAGGTAATCGAGGATGCGAGTCCGGAACGAGAACTCGGTCTCGACGTGGTCGAGGTGCGTGCTCACGCCGATGTCGGCCTCGAGCAGGTAGTTCTGCCGATCGTCGTAGGCGACCCAGCCCTCGTTGAAGAACACGTGCGTGTCCGTGAGACCGAGCTGGTCGCTGAGCCGCCGGGTCTCGACTGCCATCCGCATCTCAGGCACGTTCGGGTTCGGGTGCTTGAGTCCGAGGAAGAAGAGGCGCACCCCCGGAACGCGGGCGCGCAGCTTGTCGACTGCGCGCAGCAGCGTGAGCGGGTCGAACCAGTTGTAGATCCCGCCACCCCACAAGACCACCTGGTCGTCGGGCCCGATGCCCGGGACGACGCCCTTGAGCACCGGACGGGTGCTGCGCGGTGGGTCGTCGCTCACGCCGAACGGGACCACCTTGACCAGCTCGTCCATGCTCTCGTTCGCGTCGTAGGTCACGGGGTTGACCCGACCGACCGCAGCGAGCTGGCCGAGCCAGAAGTCACGCTGCTTCCGGCTCGCACACAGGAACAGGTCACCCCGGGTCAGCTGCTCGTTGAGCACCTCGGTCGCCGCGCGCACGATCACGCGTCGACCGGCTTCACCCGCGTCACGCGCCTGCTCGAGCTGCTCGAGGTGGAACGGGTCGTAGATGTCGGCGATCACGATCTTGTTCGTGTGCAAGAGCACCGGGTGCTGGTTCATCAGGTAGCCCTGGAAGATCGTGACGTCGGAGCCGTTCACCAGGTCGTTGAGCTCCGCATCCGTCACCTTCCGCACCCGGAAGTCGGGATGCGAGATGTCCCTGCACTCGATGGTCGTGACGAGCTCGACATCGTGCTCCCGGCAGAGCGCGATCGCGATCTGCCAGGCGCGGATCGCGGGCCCGGCCATCTGCGGCGCCAGGGTGTCCCCCGTCGCAACGACGATCCGCCGCCGTTCCGTGAACACGTCCTTGACCCCGAAGGCCTCGACGACCGCGTCGAAGCCGTCCACGAACTCGGGATCACCGATGTTCGGATGGAACGGAAGGCGGAACATCCTCACGATCTCCTGGTCGTTGCGTCGCCGCGCCCGCTGCAGGCCGCGGCGGGTCTCGGCCAGGCTCTCGATCTGCTCCACGAGCGCGTCGATCGCGTACACGGGCGCCAGGGTCTGCTTCGCGACGCTCGCCACCGGCTCCTGCTCATCACCACTTCCCCGCTGCAGGTCCAGCTCGTGGGCATCCGCGCCACCGAGCGTGACCCCGCGCCGGACCGCGAGCATCAGCGCGGCCGGCAGCACGCGCTTCAGGTTCTCGTCTTCGTAGTTCTTGAAGATCGTGAACAGCGCGTTGCGCTCGAGCAGGTAGTGCTCCCGCCACGAGCCGTAGCTGTCCATCGAACGATGGTGTCGGTGGTACACGAGCGACTCCGGCACGTACCGCACGCGGTATCCGAGCAGCCAGAGCCGCCACCCCAGGTCCACGTCCTCGAAGAACATGAAGTACCGCGGGTCGAAGCCGCCGACCCGCTCGAACACGTCGGTCGGCATCACCATCGCAGCGCCGGACGCGAACAGCACGTCTCCCGCCCGGTCGGGAATCGAGCCCTCGGGTGCGCCGACGTGCAGCTTGAACCCGTGGCCGTAGAAGGAGAGGGCGGCGTCGACGAAGTCGACGGTCGTGCCCTCCCAGTCGAGGACCTTGCTCGCGACGCACGCGACCGACGTGTCGGCGTGCAGTGCGTCCACCGCGGCGCGGAGCCAGGCCGGGTCCGGGCGGGCGTCGTTGTTCAGGAACGCCAGGTACTGACCGGTCGCCTGGGCCGCACCGTGGTTACAGCCACCGGCGAATCCCGTGTTCTCCTGGAGCGCGAGCACCCGGGCGTCCGGGAACCGCGCGGTGAGCACCTCGGCGCTGCCGTCGCCCGATGCGTTGTCCACGACGACGACCTCGAACTCGGGATAGTCGAGGTCCCGGAGACTGTCGAGGCACGCGATCGTGTCTTCGGCGCCGCGGTAGTTCACGAGCACGACGGACACCCGGCCGGGTACGAGCTTCCTCACTGCGGGTTCGTCTCCTTGGACCTCGAGAGCTTGGCGCGGACCCGCCGGGCCGCGTGCGGAAGGCCGAGCATCCAGCGCCGCTCCGCCTCGGCCCTGAGCGCGTCCTGCTCCAGTTGCATGTCCTGGAGCCGGCGTTCGAGCTCGAGGATGTGAGCGTCGCGGTCCGCGACGTCGCGCAACCGAGCTTCGGCAAGCTCTCGGCTCTCGTCCAGCTCGCGTCCCAGCAAGTCCGTGCGGGCCACGGCGTTCAACCGCTGGGTGAGCACCGAGCTGGCGATGGCATTGAGCGCGGCCTGGCCGCTCCCAGCCGGCTCCGAGGAGCGCAGTGAGTCGACCACGCGCTCGACCTCGGCCATCGGGCGGTGGCGGGCCGCCACGATGACGTGCCGGTACGACGGCTCCCGGCAGTCGAGGGGTGAGACGACCTCGTTGTAGTACGCGTGCAGCTTCCCGAGGTGCGGGACTCCGGTCGCGAGAAGCTCGTGGTGCACGAGCATGCCCGCGAGCCAGCGGGGCAGGTATCCGCTCGGCAGCGTCGCGGCCGAGAAGCCATCGTGCGCCAGCGCCGCGATCGTGGGCTCGAGCTCGGGGAGGCCGTTGTCCGCGTGCTCGTCCAACGTGGGGAAGTCGCCCTGGAACCGGGCCCGGATGAACTCGTTGAGTGCTTCCTCGGCCAGCTCGAGCTCGGGGCTCGCGAACGGCGCGCTCAACACGACGAGATCCTCGCTGACCCGGAGCAGCTCGGAGAGGAACGCGGGCCGGAACCGCGCCGGAACGTGCTCCAGCGTGTCGAGGGTGACGACGACGGCGAACGTCTGGTCCGCGAACGGAAGTGCGGCCCCGTCGGCCAGCAGGAACCGGCCGAGGTGCGCGCCGGAGATGTCGCTGACCACGAGCTCGTGCTCGGGGAGGAACGCCTCGAGCGGGCCGGGACCGCCGCCGACCTCCAACACCAGCGAACCGGGCTCGACGCCGAACGCGGCAAGCACGTCGGCGGTGACCCGGTACCGCTGGTACTGGTCGAACGGCAGCTCGAGGCGGGCGTCCACGACGCGCGGCGCCGCGGCGTACGTGTCGGTCACGGGTGCACCGACTCCACGGCGCCTTCCCAGGAGCCTCCGAGCGCCATCACCCCGTGCTCCTCGACCGGGTTGCCACGCTCGACGTCGAAGCGCATGGTCCGGTGACGGAAGTCGAACGCGTGCGAGCAGGAGTAGTCGTACAGCGACACGCTGAGGTCGTATATCCCGGGCGCGAGCATCAGCCGGTCGACCCGCAGGTCCACGTGGCCCGTCCCGCTGAGCTGGTCCGGGACCGCGCCGGCCTGGCGGGTGTTCGGCCCCGTGACCGTGAAGCCCTCGAGCGTCTGGATCGCCACGCCGAACACCGGCTGCGGGATGGACTCGCTCATGGCGTAGTGGAGGCGGATCGTGAACGGGTCGCCCGTGTGGATGTCGGTCGCGGGGGCACCGTTCGCGCCCAGGATCTCCACCCGGTCGATCTTCCCTTCGCCCGAGCCCCAGCGCGATCCGTACTCGCCGTCGGCGACGCGGTCGACGTGCACGTCCGAGAGGTAGCCGTCGATCACCTCACCCGACGGGCCCGTGGCGATGAGCTTGCCGTGCTCGAGCAGCGCCACCTCGTCGCAGAGGTTCCGCACCGATCCGAGCGCGTGCGAGACGATGACCACCGTCTTGCCGCTGTGCTTGAGCTCCGCGAACTTCTCGGAGCACCGGCGCTGGAACTCCTCGTCACCGACCGCGAGCACCTCGTCGACCAGGAGGATGTCGGGGTCCACGTTGATCGCGACCGAGAACCCGAGCCGCACGTACATCCCCGACGAGTAGTTCTTGACCGGCGTGTCGATGAAGTGCTCGAGCCCGGCGAAGCCGACGATGTCGTCGAAGCGGGAGTTGAGCTCCTTGCGGGACAGGCCGAGGATCGCGCCGTTGAGGTAGACGTTGTCGCGCCCCGACAGCTCGGGGTGGAACCCGGCGCCCAGCTCCAACAACGCGGAGATCTTGCCCTCGGTGCGAATGGTGCCGGCGTCCGGGCGCAGGATCCGCGCGATGCACTTCAACAGCGTGCTCTTGCCCGAGCCGTTCTCGCCGATGAGCCCGAACGTCTCCCCCGCCGGGATCTCGATGGAGACGTCGTCCAGCGCGGCGAACGACTCGTACCGGACCCGGGCGCGCCGCATGATCGCGCCCTTCAGCGACTGGTTGCGCTCGTGGTAGAGGCGATACGTCTTCGAGACGCCTTCGATGGAGATGGCCGCTGCCACGCTCACACCTCTTCGGCGAGACGGAAGTCGAGCTTCTGGAAGACCGCGAGCCCGATGACCATCAAGACGATCGACCAGGCGATCAGGTAGACGATCGAGAGCAGGGGCGGGAAGCGCAGGTCGTACATCGCGTCACGGTAGGACTCGACGAGCTGCACGAGCGGGTTGAGCCGGTAGATGGTGCCCAGCGGAATCGCCATGCCCGCGATGTGCGCCGTGTCCGGCACCACCGAGATCGGATAGACGATCGGCGCGGAGTAGAAGAGCGCCATCAGCGCGATCGAGACGAGGTGCTGCACGTCGCGGAAGTAGACGTTGAGCACACTCAGGAGGAACCCGATCCCGAGCACGAAGAACGTCTGGATCGCCACCAGGACGAGGACGATGGGGATCCAGGGCAGGACCATGTTCCCCATCAGCAGCAGGATCGCGCAGAGCACCCCGAGCTCGATCAGGAACGAGACGAGGAGCGACCCGATGGCCGAGACCACGAAGACCTCGCGCGGGAAGTACACCTTCTTGATGAGGTTCGAGTTGCCGATCAGCGCACCCATCGACGCGTTCATGCTGCCCTGGAGGTAGTTCCACGGGAGCAGGCCGCACAGGAGGAACGCGGCGAAGTTGTTCAGCCCGCTCGGCTCGCCCACCGGCGGCTGGATCTTCAGGAAGAACGCGAAGACGATCGAGTAGACGATCACGGTGCTGAGCGGGTTCAGGAGGCTCCAGGACCAGCCCAGGAACGACTTCTTGTACCGGCTCCGCAGCTCTCGGAGCGTGAGGTTGACCGTGAGATCCCCAGAGTCGACGTACTCCGCGAGCTTGGACTTCAACATCGATCTCCGGGAAGGGGTCGGTCGGGTCGCCCGCACGGCATGGCCGCCGCGGCACGAGCCGATGGCCACGTTACCCGCCCATCGGCCCGGAAACCGGACCCTTCCGCGCGCTTCGCGGGTGCTAGGACGGTGCTAGTTGCCCCGGCGACGCAGGGTTGCCGGGATGGTGAGCACCAGGATCTTCACGTCCGTCACCAGGCTCATCTTCTCGATGTACTCGAGGTCGATGTCGGTGTGGAGGTGCATCATCCCGGCGCCGCGGCTCGAGATCTGCCAGAGCCCGGTGAGCCCCGGCTTCACCACGTGGCGCAGGTGCTGCCACGGCTCGTAGCGGGCGACGATCTCGACCAGCTCGGGGCGGGGTCCGACGAGGCTCATGTCACCGCAGACCACGTTCCAGAACTGGGGCAGCTCGTCGAGGCTCCACTTGCGCAGGAACCGCCCGACCCGGGTGTGGCGCGGGTCCTCGTCGCTCTTGTGGTTCTCGCGCCGGTCCTGGGCCACGGGCGCCTGCTGGCGCCGGCGGTCCCGCCGCATCGTCCGGAACTTGTACACGTCGAATTCCTCGCCGTCGCGTCCGACGCGACGCTGGCGGAAGATCACCGGCGACCCGAGCGAGATCCGCACCGCCAGCGCCACGACCACGGTCAACGGGGCCAGGACCACGAAGGTGCAGAACCCGACCACCCGGTCGAACGCGGGCTTCACGAGCCGCACGTAGACGCCCCGGGGCGCCTGGATCACCGCGTCGGCGGACTCGTCGGGAGCAACCATCAACCGGCGCCCTTCCCGACCCCGTCGCGATCGACCTGAGAGCGCGTGACTGCTGCTCGTCATGTTGGCCACGCGATTTCTTCGACCGAGCGAAGCCCGCACCTGAGCCAATCCCGCTTCCGACCACGCAGCGTGTCTTGTCCGCCCGCCCGAGGCCAGAAACTAGCACCCGAGATCCGGAGCGGCTGCCCCGCTCCGTGCGCGACGCTCACGCCGCCACCCGGGCCGAGAAGCGCATGCGGGCCTCGGTCAGGACCTCCAGCAACCGGCAGGTCGTCACCCGGGCGTCGTAGAACTCTGCCACCCGTTCGCGCCCCGCGGCACCCATTGCGGCCGCCCGGGCGGGGTCGTCGAGCAACGCGCCGATCGCCCCGGCGAGCGTCGTGTCGTCGTGGGTGACGAGCAGGCCGGTCCGGCGGTCCTGGACCATCTCGGGCAACGCGCCCACGCGCGTGGCGACCACCGGCACCCCCGCGCGCATCGCCTCGAGGACCGAGTACGGCGAATTGTCCATCTCGGTCGGGAATGCGAACACCGCGGTGCGCGCGAGCAGCTCGGGCAGCCGCGGGTCCCCGGGCTCGAAGTCCGAGAGCACGCGCACCCCCGGCTCGGGTTCGACGGCGTCGCGGGTCACCAGGTTCAGCACGCATCGATCGCGCAGGCGCTCGCGAAAGACCCGGAGCAACCGGGCGCCGCCTTTCCGGTCGAGGGTCGCGCCCACGAAGGTCACCTCGGGGAGTCCGTCGGGCGCGTGGCGTACCGGGGGCGGGCCGAGGCTCAGCCCGAACGGGATGACCCGGATGCGGTCCTCGGAGATGCCGTAGGCGCGCCGCAGCGACTCCGCCACCCATGCGGACTGCGCGACGACGAGCGTCGCGGCGGCGTACACCCGCCGCTCGAAGCGTTGGGCGACGCGCACGGCCGACCCGGTGAAGCGCGTCGGTCGCCGATGCGGGAGGTGGAACGCGCCCTGGAGGAAGGTCGCATCGGTCGAGACCACCGACGGCACCGCCCGGAGCAGGTCCACGCTCCGGAGGGCAACGCTCTGCGTGTACACGTGCAGGACATCGGGACGGGCCTCACGGAACGCGGCGCGGAGGAGGCGCCGCGCGACTTCGCTCTGCGCGAGCTGGAAGCGCAGCGGATGCAGGTCGAGGTCGAGGCGACCGAGCACCGGCACCTGGGCCGAGCAGGCTCGCCGGAGCGGCCCCGAGCTCGGGACGTCGATGAACTCCGCGTGCAGTGCGGGCTGCACCTGTGCGAGCGCCTCGCGCAGGAAGAGATGCATCGACGCGTGCCCGCCCAGGTTCTCGTTGACGAACATCACGTCGCCCGGGTCCACGAACATGCCACCTCCCCCCTTTGTGGCTACCGCAGGGCCGCCGGCGCGAAGCCTGCCCCCCCGTCGGCTCGTTCAATCCCTGCTGAACGCGACGTTGCGGCTGGCAAAGCCAGCCGCAACGTAACGAGTACTTGGTGAGCTCTCGCTCAGGCCGTGACGCGAGACTTCCGCGAGTGGCGCACCATCACGACACCGGCGAGTGCCGCACCCGCACCGATGACCGCGAGGCCGGCGACATCCGAACCGGTGAAGGGCAAGGTGCTCGAGTTCGTGGCCGTCTTCGCCGCAACCTGGGCACCCGGGTCCGAGGTGGCGCCCGTGGTCCCGGTCGGGTAGTCGGCCGCGAAGGCTGCAGTCGGCGCCAGCACGCCGAGCACGATCCCGCCAGCGGCGGCGACCCGAAGCGCCCGCCCGGTCATTGAGTGCTTGCTCACAACGTCCTCCCACAACCCCTGCACGGCAACACCTGAATGGTGAATGTTCACGCAGTGTAGTCAGACGACCGAAGAGCGAGCAAGGGGCATTCGGCCCATATCGCGGGAACCATCCCGGGCCCGTCGACCAGATCCGGCCACGGTACGTGGTCACTCCGGCCCGGCTCACCATAGCCCGGCGCCGGCCCCCGGCCGGGCGGCCGCCGCTCGCTCGCCATCGGGTCTCAGAACCGGATCGTCCGGGCGCTGTCGTCCTGCCAGGTCTGCCCGTCGGCGGACCAGGTGACCGCCGGATACCGGGCTGAGGGCTCGATGGTCACGTGTTCATAGCCTCTCGGCACCGTGAACTTGAGGACATAGTCCTTCTTGGCGTCCCGGAGCAGCTGGATCTCGGTCCCGATGACCCGGGTGGGCCCGTCGGGCCCCGCGACCACGACCTTCGATCCCCCGTCCAGGCTGATGTCGCGCGAGACGCCGGGGATGTTCACAGACAGGATCCCTCGATACTCACCCACCGCGAACCCCGAGAACGGGTACGGGCCCTCGACGAAGGCGTTCAGGCCCTGGTGCGGGGTCTGGTTCTCGATGTGGATCCGCACGGTGACGGCGGTCCCGATCGGCACCGACCGGTGCTCGAGCGCCGCCTGGACCGGGACGAACTGGTCCAGCTTGTTCCCGGCCCGGTTCTGGACGGCCAGGAGCAGGGAGTCGGGGTGCAGCTGACCCGAGATGCCCGCCGCCTCCCAGCCCTTCTGCTCCTCGGGCTTGGAGGACCAGGCGAGCACGTGGCGGCCCTGGGCCGCGCTCTGGAGGTCCTGGACCAGCTTGGCCATGTCCCAACCCTTGGCGTCGAGCTGGCCCACGACGGCCCGCGCGATGTCGCTGGAGCGCTCGTGACGGGCCGCGGTGGGCGCCTGCCCGGAGTTGGGGTCGTTCGGGTTGGACTCGTAGTCGAGGTACGACTGCAGGAGGCTCTCCTTGACCACGTTGTCCTTGGTGATCACCTTGCCGGCGACGACGACCGGACCGGAGACCTCCATCAGCGCCTGGAGCCCGATCGGGTCGATCGCGATCACGCCGTCCACCGGCTCGCCGGTCTTGGCCTTCCACATCTCGGCGGCGAGCTGCGCGTTCGCCGGGAACCTCGGCGACATGGCCAGGTTGCGCCACTCCTGGCTGGGATCGGTCCAGCCCCAGCGGGCCGCGAGGTCACCGGTGACCGGCACCGCGCCGGCCGGGACCATGAGCGACGCCGTGTCGGTCATCGGGCCGAGCTTGAACTGCCCGTTCGCCATGTCCATCACGCCCGCGCTGAGCAGCATGCCCGAGCCCGCGCGCATCTCCGCGTTGTTGGCGGCCAGCACCAGGTACTTGCTCGGCCCCTGCGCCATCTGGGCGATGCCCTTGGACGCATCGTCGACCTCGATCATCGACCGCTGGACCTTGTCGAGCTGGACCTTGAACTTCGTGCGCGCGCGCTCGAGCGGACCGACGAGGGCCTGGCTCGGTCCGAGATCCATCCCGCGCAGGTCACCGCGCGCCTTCGCCGCGATGTCACCGAGCTGGCGGACGAGCGCGACGCGGTCCGGCCCGGCGGTGGTCGGCTTCCGGAGGCGCTTCGTCGACGCCTCCATCGACTCGACGCCGACGTGGACGACCTTCGCGGCGGAGTCCGTGAGCGAGGTCACGGAACGGACCTGGCGCCCGACGAAGGGCACGATCATGAACGGCTTCAACAGCGGGGAGTCCGCCGCGCTCGCGGCTTGGTCGAACTCGTCGCGCGCGACCTTCATCGGAGCCAGCCCCTCGCCCCGGATCAGCTGCGCGGGACCGAGATTCTGCTGGGCGGTCTCGAGCTGGTCCAGCCCCTTCTGGGCGTGTTGTCGGGCCTGCACCATCCGGAACGCGGCGCCCCCGCACCACAGCACGGCGATCACCACGCACACGAGGATGATCAGCCGGCGCCGGGTGCGGCGCGGCCGCGTCGTCGACGGCGCTGCGGAAGTGGGCGCGCCGGACGACGGGTCCGAAGGTTCAGCCATGGGCGGGCAATTCTACGAGGGGAGGACGCGCGAAAGCGGTCACTCCTCCTATATCGGGACCCGTTGGTCAGCCTTGATGGGCAGAGTCGCTACGGTCGGTGAATGCTGGAGGATCCGCCCGCGAAAGTGACCCTGGGCCACCTCGCGCGGGCCGAGCGGATGTGCGCCCGGCGGCTCAAGCTCGAGCACGGCAACACCCGCGCCAACTGGACGAGCAATGGTCGGTGGCGGGTCTCGAACCGGGTCACCGAGGAGGTCCGGCTCGCCCACACCGACCTCGCCGCCCCGCGAGCCGACCGGTTCGACGGCGCCGCCCGTGACCTCACCACCGAGCAGCTCGCCGTCTACGAGCTCGCCACCCGTTGGTACGTCACCCTGTTCACGCGCCCGGTGCGGGTGGTGGACGAGGACCAGTGGGGAACCGATCTTCCCGGGGACCTGCGACTCGTCGGGCGCGCGGGACTGGCCTTCACCGATGCCGACGACCGACCGGAGATCCGCCTGCTGAGCTTCGGCTCCCCGCCGGCAGCACCGATCGCACTGATCGAGACTCCCGCAGTGCGCTTTGCCATGTTGCGTCGCGTGGAATGGCTCCACGGTCGGAGCGTGCGGGTCGCGGTCGCGGATCTCGTGCGCGGCACCTTCGACGAGGACACGATCGATACGAGCGCCGTGATGCCGGGCATCGACGAATGGCTGCAGACCCGACTCGACGTGATCCGCGACCGCGTCGCGAATCCGGTGCCGAAGCCCGGCCTCGAGTGCGCCTGGTGTCCGTACATCGCGGGCTGCGAGGCCCACCGTTGAGTCGCGAGCGCTTGTTGCCCGACATCGTGCCGATCAGCGCGAGCTCGCTCGAGATGTGGCGGCGCTGCCCGCGTGAGTACTTCAACAAGTACGTGTTGGGGCTTCCCGAGAGCGACTCCGGCTCCTCCCCGGACTTCGGCAATCTCGTGCACGCGATGCTCGAGCGGATCCATCGCGATGGCTCGTGCCGCGACGATGCGCACGTCGAGGAGGTGCTGGCGCTGCACGGCATCGAGTCGGACGGTGCGATGGCGGGGATCGTCGAGCGCCACGCGCAACGTTGCCCGTCGCCCGCGGAGCACGCGAAGCACGAGCTGGAGATCGCACGCTTCCATCGGCTGCCGCCTCCGATGTTCATGGGGACGGGCCGCCTCGACGCGGTCTGGCAGCACGACGGGCTGCTCGAGGTCCGGGACTACAAGACCGGATCGGTGGTCACCGAGCGGATCGCCGACGACCCGCGGGCGCGCCTGCAAGCATGGCTCGCGGCCTCCATCGCCGAGCGTCTGGGCCTGGTGCTCCGGGTCCGGTACGAGCACCTGGCCGCGGAGATCGACGACGATCCCGAGCCCTTCGAACCCGACGCGGACGACCTGGAGGCGATCGACGAGGAGCTGCGCACCACCGCGGCCGCGATCCAGACCGCCGCCGCCGACCACGCGTTCCCCGGGGTGGCCGAGGCCGAGGTCTGCGGGTATTGCCGGTACCGCTCGATCTGCCCCGAGAGCGCGGCACCCGGTGTCCCCACCTGGCCGACGCCGCCCGACGACGACCCGGACGACGAGTAGCGAGCCCCGAAGCCCCGGCCCGGGGCGCTCCGAGTCCCGTCGGTAGGGTGCGAGCCCATGGCCATTGATCCCCGCACGCCGGTGCTCGTCGGAGTCGGTCAGACCCAGCAGCGGCTCGACGATCCCACTGCGGCACTCGAGCCGATCGACCTCCTGGCCGAAGCCGTCCGGGCGGCCGATGCCGACACGTTCGCCGGCCGATCGATGCTCGCGAGCGTCGACACCGTCGCGGTCATCGACATGCTGTCGTGGAAGTACGCGGATCCGGGCGAGCTGCTCGCGCGCAGGGTCGGAGCGGCACCGCGCACGACCATCACGACGACGGTCGGCGGCAACACCCCGCAGATGCTGGTCAACCGGCTCGCGGCCGCGGTCGCGCGCGGCGAGCACGACGTCGTTCTGCTCGGAGGGAGCGAATGCGTCTACACGCGGTGGCGCGCCCGGCGCGCGGAGCCGAAGGCATGGTTGCACTGGACGGAGACGGATGATGCGCCGTGCCCGAATGTCTGGGGGGACGACCGGCCCGGTTCGAGCGCCTACGAGATGGCGCATCTCGCGCTCGCGCCGACCCAGGTGTACCCGCTGTTCGAGACCGCGGTGCGCGCGGCCGCCGGGCGTGGCGTCGACGCGCACCAACGGGTGGTCTCGGAGCTCTGGAGCGGATTCGCCGCGGTCGCGGCGCAGAACCCGAATGCGTGGTCCCGGACTCCGTACGCCGCGGAGGAGATTCGCACCGTGTCGGCTTCGAACCGCATGGTCACCTTCCCGTATCCGAAGCGCCTGTGCGCCAACATCGACGTCGACCAGGCCGCCGCGCTGCTCCTGTGCTCGCACGGGGCCGCCCGCGCCGCAGGCGTTCCCGAAGCGCGCTTCGTCTTCCCGCTGGCGGGCGCGGACGCGCATGACCACTACTTCTTCACCGAGCGCGAATCGCTGGCGGAGTCGCCCGCGATCCGCGTCGCCGGCACGGCGGCGCTCGCAGCCGCAGGCATCGGCATCGACGACGTCGCGCGCTTCGACCTCTACTCGTGCTTTCCCGCGGCGGTCGAGATCGCGATGCACGCGCTCGGGCTCGGCGGACCCGCGTCGGGCGACACTCGCGGGCTCACGCAGACGGGTGGACTCGGCTTCGCCGGTGGGCCGGGCAACAACTACACGACGCACTCGATCGCCGCGACCGTCGATGCGTGCCGCAACGATCCCGGATCCATCGGTTTCGTCACCGCGCTGGGTTGGTACGTCACCAAGCACTCGGTCGGGCTGTACTCGACCACTCCCCCCGCCGGCGGCTTCGTCGCGGTCGACCCTGCCGAGACCCAACGCGCGGTCGACGCCCTTGCGCGCCGCGACCCGGCGGGCGCCGTCGACGGCGACGTGGTCGTGGAGGCGACCTCCGTCGCGTTCGAGCGCGACGGGACGCCGAACCTGGCGATCGTCAGCGCGCTGACCGCCGACGGGCGGCGGGCGCTCGCGAACACGAGAGATGCAGACGCCATGCTCTCGATGTGCACACAGCCGTGGGAGGGAACGACGGTGCGGCTCCGCAACGACGACGGTGTCAACACCTTCTAGCGAGCCTGCTTCCAGCCGTTCCAGTACGTGATCTCCTCGACCGGGCGTCGCACCGCCGGCTTGAAGTCGTCGCCGGTGAAGTACGCGACCGGGATGAGCGCGGTCTGGACCACACCGTCGGGGATGCCGAGCAGCTCCGCCGCCTCGGCTGCGAACGGAAGGTGCAGCGTCGTGAACGCCGAGCCGAGACCGCGGCTGCGCAGCGCGAGCTGGAAGCTCCACACCGCGGGGTAGATCGAGCCGAACAGCCCGGCCGCGTCGACCAGCGTGCCACCGGCAAGCTGGCGTCCGTAGATGCACGGGATGACGTGGACCGGCACCTCGTGGAGGTGGTCCGCCAGGTAGCTCGCGGAGTCGACAACCCGCTCCTGTTGCGAGCTCGGGTTCGGGGCGGCCCCACGGCTCGCGGCGATGTAGGGCTCCCACGTCTTGCGGTAGCCGTCCGCGAGCACCGCGCGCTTCTCGGGATCCGTGACGACGATCCACCGCCAGCCCTGGGAGTTGCTCCCCGTCGGCGCCTGGATCGCCAGCCGCAGGCACTCCTCGATCACCTCGGGCTCGACCGGTCGAGTCAGGTCGAGGCGCTTGCGGACGGCGCGGGTGGTCGTGAGCAGATGGTCGACGGTGGCGCGATCCAGCGTGGTCACGGCATCCCCTTGCGATCGGGTCGGAGAACTCGGCGGCCGCTATGTTGGCTCATCGTGTCGACGACCGCGCCGAGCCGGACCAAGATCTTGTGGTGGGGCGCAACCCGGCGCTGTGCCCGGTGCGGGTCGGGCCACCTGTTTCGCCGGTATCTCACGATGGTGCCGGACTGCCCGAGCTGCGGTCTGCACTTCGAGCGGGAGCAGGGCTACTTCGCCGGTGCGCTGGCCATCAACATCATCGCGGTCGGTGGCCTGTTCGCCGTCGTGTTCGTCGCGCTGCTCGTCGCGACCGTGCCCGACGTCCCCGTGGTCGAGCTGCTGGTCGTGCTCATCCCGATCGCCGCGTTCGGCCCCATCGTCTACTACCCGTTCTCGAAGACCGTATGGGTCGCGGTCGACCGGGCATTCCTCCAACGCCTCGATCCGAACGAGCGCGTCGACTGACCTCGCTCGGCGCTACGGCTCCACCGGGCAGCGGGTGAGGATCTCCATCACGGCGTCGTGATTGCCGACCTGGGTGGAGAGCCGATCGAAGTCGACGCGCAAGTCGTCGGGCAACGCGGTCTCACCCTCGGCGAGGTGCCCCGCGAGGACTTCGAGCGCGCTCGCGAACTCGGCATTGTCCACCAGCTCCTCGGCCCGGCGCGATTGCTCGATCGTGATCTTGTCGTCGAGCATGATGACGAGACCGCGGATCCGGCCGGTCAGGTCCGCGTGGGTCAGGAAGTCCATCAGCCGGAGAGATCGACGCGCAGGGTGAGGATGCCGTCCTCGAACGTCCAGGTCGCATCGCCCACGATCGCGTAGTCCTGGAAGTCCAGCGACGCCTGCTCGAGGAACCGCTCGCGTTCGGGGCCGGCCACCGGCGGCATCCCTCGGTCCTTCACCCGCGCCGCCCGATCACGAAAGCGGGCGAGCATCGCGTCGACATTCAGTTCGTCGGTCACGCCCGCAATCTACCCATCGGACTCGACGCGGCGCGCGACAAGGACGCGATCGCGACCGGCGAGGTCCTGGTGCACCTCGACCGAACAAAAGCCGTTCGCGCGAGCAATCTCCGCGACCGGCTCGGCCTGGTGCGGCGCCAGCTCGAGGACGATCGTGCCCGTCGGGTCGAGCCATTCCGACGCGGCGGCGAGAATGGCTTCGAACGCCTCCAACCCGGTGCGGCCACTGACCAACGCCCCGACGGGCTCCCAGTCGGCGACCTCCGGGGGCAACGTCGACAGCTCGTCGGCCGCGAGATACGGAGGATTCGCGACGACGACGCGGAGGCGGCCCCGCAGTCCGTCGGGGAGCGCGGCAAACCACGAGCCCTCGGCGAGTCGCACCCGCGCGCTCGGTGTCCCCGAGCCGGCGACGTTCGCGCGGGCGATGGCCAGCGCGTCCGGATCGACGTCGGTGGCCCAGACCTCGGCTTCGGGGAGGGCGAACGCGAGCGCGAGTGCGAGCGCCCCGGATCCGGTCCCGAGATCGGCCACCGCGTACTCCGTGATCGCTCCCGCCCAGGCATCGGTACTGCCCACCCGCTCCCCGAGCCGCGCCGCCTCCGCGATCGCGATCTGCGCCACGACCTCGGTCTCGGGTCGCGGAATGAGCACGCGCCGATCCACCAAGAGGTCGATGCCACAGAAGCTCCACGAACCGAGCACGTACTGCAACGGCTCCCCGGCCAGCCGACGATCGAGCAACTCGGAAAGTGCGTTCGCGGCGCGCACTGTCGCGGGTGCCGAGGCTTCCGTGACCTGTTCCGCGGCGTCGAGGCCCGACACCTCCTCGAGCATCCAGCGCACCTCGACGCCGGGCTGCTCGAAGCCACCCGCGCGCAGCCGGTCGACGGCGGCGTCACGCAGCTCGGCCCAGGTCACGAGCGCGTTCAGGAGCCCTCCTCGAGCTGGCGCCGCCGCTCGTCGGCCATGAGGGCGTCGACGATCTCGTCGAGACCACCGGCGAGCACCTGCTCCAAGCTGTGCACCGTGAGCCCGATGCGATGGTCGGTGACCCGGTTCTCCTTGAAGTTGTAGGTGCGGATCTTCTCGGACCGCCCTCCACCCCGCACCTGGCTGCGGCGCGCGTCCGACTGCTCCTGGGCGAGCCGGTCGTGCTCCATCTGGAGGAGGCGCGACCGCAGGATGCGCAGCGCCTTGTCCTTGTTCTGGAGCTGGCTCTTCTCGTCCTGGCAGGTGACGACGATCCCGGTCGGCTTGTGCGTCATGCGCACCGCGGAGTCCGTCGTGTTGACCGACTGACCACCGGGGCCGGTCGACCGGTAGACATCGATCTCGAGATCGTTGGGGTCGATGGTGATGTCGACCTCTTCGGCCTCGGGCAGCACCGCGACCGTCGCTGCACTCGTGTGCACGCGTCCCTGGCTCTCGGTGACGGGCACGCGCTGCACGCGATGCGGCCCGGCTTCGTGCTTGAGGTGGGACCACGCGTCCTTGCCCTTGACCACGAACGAGACCTCCCGGAAACCTCCCATGTCCGACGGCTGACCCGAGAGCTGCTCGACCTTCCAGCGGTGCGGCTCCGCGTAGTGCTGGTACATGCGGTACAGCTCGCCCGCCCACAGGTTGGCCTCCTCGCCGCCCTCGGCCCCGCGGATCTCGACGATCACGTTCTTGCCGTCGTTGGCGTCCTTCGGGATCAGCAGCTCCTTGAGCTCGGTCTCGAGCTCGGCCCGGCGCTGCTCCTTCTCCTCGAGCTCGGTCCTGATCAGCTCGCGCATCTCGGGATCCGCGGCGTCCACCATCATCTCGTTGGCCTCGGCCAGGTCCGATTCCGTGCGCCGGTACTCCCGGTACGCATCGACGACCGGCCGCAGCGAAGCGATGCGCCGCCCGGCTTCCGCGGCCGCGGTCTGGTCACCCGAGGCGTAGAGCTCGGGGAGCTGGGACTCGAGCTTCTCGAGCTCGGTCTCGAGGTCGACCAGGCGTTCGAACACGTCGCGAGGCTACGCGCCCGGTCGGCGGGAGCCGGAAGGATAGGTCCAGACCGTCAGCGTCTCGGGATCGCGGCGCCCCGTCGTGAAGAAGACGTCGCCGGTGCACACCCCGAACCAGGTCTTGGGTCCGATCCCGTAGAGCGGCTCGGCGCGGCGCCCGCAGCTCGGGGGTGGTGCCCACGTACCACCCTGATCCGCGACCGGCGTGGTGTTCGCCTCCTCGGCCGTGTTGATCGATCGCACGTAGTAGTCGACCCCGGCTCGGCGCAGGAATCGCCCGACGGTGCCGCGCTCGAGCGCGTGCAGGTAGTCCGCGTCGTTCACAATCCCTTCGATGGAGACGACCGGTCGATCGAGCTCGTAGCCGAACACCCCGGCCCGGTCCCCCATGGCCAGGATCGCCGAACGCGGGAGCGTGTGGTTGAGCCGGTGGGCGATCGCGGCCGACTGCACGAAGAAGTCCTCATCACCGCGCGCGTCGATCCTCGTCGCGTAGCC
>JADGON010000417.1 GCA_017882945.1 Acidimicrobiia bacterium
GTTCCTGCGCCCGAACCACGCCTCGACCCGCTGCTGCAAGGTCCGCAGCACCGAGACGGACTCTTCGGTGAACACGGGCGGGCCCTCCGGCACGTCCGGGAAGCCCAACGCGCGCCAGAGGCGTATGGACACCTCGGGATCCACACCCGAGTGCTCCGCCACCTCGGCGCGGGAGTACTTCGCCTGATCTCTGAACAACGACCGGTCGATCGTGAGGAGGGTCAGCCAGCCTTCGGTCTCCGCCCGGCGGAGCTCGTCGGGCGTCGCGCCGCGGTCGATCAGGTACCGCTCGAGGTTGGGGTCCACAAGGAAGATGCTCGCGCTCCGACTACCCGGAGCGCGGCACCTCGCTCCAAGGCAGCTCGCGGGAGTTGTCAGGCTCCTTCGGGAGACCGAGCACCCGCTCGCCGAGGATGTTGCGCATGATGTCCGACGTGCCGCCTTCGATCGTGTTCGCCTGGGCGCGCAGGAACCCGAATGCGATCGTCGCGTCCTCATCGACTTTCGGCGCGCGCCCGGCGCGGACCGTCTTCGAGAGGTTGACGCCGTCCCACGCGACCCCGGACGGACCCTCGAGGTCCAACGCGAGCTTCTGCAGTCGCTGGTTGAACTCGGCCTGCTGCAGCTTGGTGATGGAACCCTCCGGTCCCGCCTCCGCACCGGTCTTTCGCTTGTCCCCCGCGCGCTGGTTGTTCAGTCGGATCAACCGGCTCTCGATGTACGCACCCGCCAGTCGTTGCCGGGCCAACGGGTCCGTGACGCCGCGGTGGCGCTCCAACAGCCGGTCGAGCGGGCTTCCCCCGACCGCGTCACCACCGATGGAGCCGGCGCCCGACAGCGACACGCGCTCGTTCATCAGGGTGGTGATCGCGACCTTCCAGCCGTCACCCTCGCGCCCGAGCATCCAGTCGTGACGGACGCGCGCGTCGTTGAAGAACACCTCGTTGAACTCGGAGTCTCCGGTGATCTGCACCAGCGGACGCACCTCGACGCCGGGCTGCTCCATGTCGACGACGAAGTACGACAGACCGCCGTGCTTGGGCACGTCGGGATTGGTGCGGCACAGGAGCATCCCCCACTTCGAGAGCTGCGCGACCGTCGTCCAGACCTTCTGGCCGTTGACCACCCACTCGTCGCCGTCGCGCACCGCGCGGGTCGACAACCCGGCTACGTCCGACCCTGCGCCGGGCTCGCTGAACAGCTGGCACCAGATCTCCTGGTTGCACGCGAGCGGCCGGAGCAGGCGGTGCTTCATCTCCTCGGTGCCCCAGGCCATCACGGTCGGGCCACCCATCCCGATCCCGATGATGTTGTACGGCCGCGGCACCTTGTAGTGGTTGAGCACCTCGTTCACGAACCGGGCATCGCCGGGCGAGAGCGAGAGCCCGGCGCCGTACTCCGCGGGCCACGTGGGCGTTGCGTACCCCGCTTCTCCGAACCGCACGCACCACTCTGCGTAGTCCATCCCGCTGCGAAGCGACCCGACCGTGGCCACATCGCCCGCGTCGATCGCCTCCATCCAGCCGGCCGGCAGGTGCTCCGCCAGCCACCGGCGCGTCATGTCACGCAGGTCTTCGGCACTCCGTGCTGGGCTCTCGACGGCCATCGCGCAACCTCCAGGGGCGGGTCCGGCCGGAGCGTACCTGGGACCCGACACAGTGGTCGGGTTGTCCCTGAGCGGGAGATCGGGCCGCTCACCAGGTAATTTGTCGCCCCTTGAGCGTCGAGAGTCCTCCTTCCACGGCGCGCCCGGGTTCGTCGCTGCCCCCACTTGAACCCCCCGGTCGAGCAGCGTTGGCGCGCGCCTGGAACAACAACCGCGCCCCGGTGATCCTGCTCGGAGTCGCCGGCGCGCTCCTCCTCGTCGTGGTCCTCGCGCTCTCCGAGCGCATCGTCGAGAACGGCCATGTGCTGCGCGGCATCGAGATCGGCAACATCGATGCGAGTGGGATGTCCGAGAAGGACGCACTCGCCGCGGTCCAGCACAGCGCGGCCCAGCTCGAGAGCACGCCCATCACGGTGCGGGCGGGGAAGACGGACTTGTCCGTCGACCCGACCGCGCTCGACCTCCACGTCGACGCGGTGGCGAGCGTGCGCGCCGCGCGCCGCGCGGGACGCAGCCACAACCCGATCGATCAGCTCGCCGGCACCATGTTGCGGCGGGTACGCCCCGACCACATCCCGTTCGTCATCGACGTCGATCCCGGCCGCCTCGATGCGGTGCTCGACGCCTGGGTGGCCCAGACCGGCAAGGGCCTGGTCGACGGTGGCCTCCGGTTCGAGGGCACCCGGGTCATCGAGATCGCCCCGAAGTCCGGCATCGGGATCCAGCGGTCCCAGGCCCGGAGCCAGGTCCTTGCCGCGCTCAGTCGGGGCACGAGCGACGCGGGCACGCTCCCCATCGGCCCGACCACTCCCGCGGCGGGCGCCAGCGACGTCCGGAAGGCGGAACGGCTGGCCCGCAGGGTGCTCGCCGCACCGGTGACCGTCACCGTCAACGGCACGCCGCTGACCCTCACCGCGGAGCAGGTCGCGCCGACGCTGTCGACCGAGATCGTGAAGTCACGGCTCGTGCTGAAGTCCGACCCGGTCAAGCTGCGCGCGGCATTCGGCCTCCCGCTGGCCGCGCTCGAGATCCCACCCAAGGACGCGACATTTGCGATCACGGGCACCGCGGTCTCGGTGGTCCCCGCGGTCACGGGCAAGCAGGTGAACATCGACCAGGTCGCTCGTCAGATCGCACGCGGAAGCCACGCGCTCATCGCCAAGGTCGTCGACGCGAACCCGGTCCGCACGACCGGGTGGGCGCAGAAGCTCA
>JADGON010000098.1 GCA_017882945.1 Acidimicrobiia bacterium
CGACGCGGGTGACCCGTCGATCGTCGGGATCGGGTTGGCGGGTGAGGAAGCCGTCGGCCTCGAGCTTGGCCACGACGCGGGTGACGCTCGGGGGCGCGACCTGCTCGAGGTCAGCGAGGGCGCCGAGGGTCAACGGACCGTGGCGCTCGACGGCGGCGAGGGCGGCGAGCTGGCTCGGCGACAAGCCGGTCTGGGCCTCCTGGCGGAGCCGGCGGGCGAGCCGGGTGGCACTCAGCCGCAACCGGCCCGCGATCTCCTCGGCCGTCTCCGCGGGAGCTCCGGTGGTGGGGGTGATGGCCATGACCGCCATGATACCACACTATTTAGCGCCACTAACTAAATAGTCCGGAGAGCATTCCAGCCCTCTACCGTTGGGTGCATGCTTCGCGTTGTCGGCATCATCCTGGGCGCCGGGTCGTCGGCGCGGTTGGGCCGGCCGAAGCAGACCCTCCCGTTCGGCGACCGGACGCTGCTCGCCCACGTGGTCCGCGAGGTGGAGGCGGCCGCGCTCGACCGCGTGGTGGTGGTCCTGGGGGGAGCCGGCGCCGAAGCCGCAGCCGCGCTGCCGCCCGGACGGGCTGTCATCGCCTCCAACGAAGCGTTCGGCACCGGGTGTGCATCCTCGCTGCTCGCGGGGCTGGAGGCGGCCGGCGACTCGGACGCGATCATGCTCTTGCTCGGCGACATGCCGGGGGTGACCACAGCAATCGTCGATGAAGTCCTCGGCGCTTGGCGGGCCGCGCCGAGCTGGGCCGCGGTGACCTCGTACTCGGATCGGATCGGTCACCCGTTCGTCTTCTCCGCCGACGCGTTTCCGACGCTGCGGTCGCTGCACGGTGACAAGGCGGTATGGAAGATCGTCGACCAGGAACCGATCAGCCGGGTCGCTCGCATCCCAGTCTCGCAGTCCCTCCCGCTCGACGTGGACACATGGTCGGACTACGAACGAGCGTGCGCGGCCTTCGGCTACGAGCCGATGCCGCGGTAGCAACCGCGCGATCGCGGGTGTACGGTCGAATCGAGAACGCTTCACAAGGGGGGTCTCATGTTCCCGTCCCGGTTCGACTACGTCGCGGCCACCTCGGTGGACGAAGCGATCGCAGCCAAAGGTGACGGCGGTGACGAGACCCGCATCCTCGCCGGGGGCCAGAGCCTGCTTCCGATGATGAAGATCCGCTTGGCGAACCCGTCCAAGCTCGTCGACATCAACGGGATTCCCGGCCTCGACGTGCTCGAGCGCGTGAACGGTCATCTCCGGGTCGGTGCGCTCGTCCGGCACGCCGACATGGTTGCGTCGGATCTCACGTTCGGCGCCGTCGAATCGGCCGCGCCGTGGATCTCCGACCCGCTGGTGCGGAACCGGGGCACCGTGTGCGGGTCCGTCTCGCACTGCGACCCCGAAGGCGACTGGAACTCGGTGCTGCTCGCGACCGGGGCGGACGTCGTCGCGCGAGGGCCGAGCGGTGAGCGGGTGATCCCGATCGGTGACTTCGTCGTCGATCTCTTCACCAACGCGCTCAACGAGGACGAGATGGTGACCGAGATCCGCATCCCGGTGCCCAGCGGTCGGTCCGGCGGTGCGTACCTCAAGCTCGAACGCAAGGTGGGGGACTACGCGACGGTCGCCGTCGCCGCGCATCTCGAGCTCGGAGGCGGCGGCGTGATCACGAAGGCGGGACTCGCGCTCACGTCGGTCGCGCCCCACAACCTGAAGGTCACGGACGCGGAAGCAGCACTCGTCGGTGAGATGCCGAGCGAAGCGCTGTTTGCGGAAGCCGGTGAGCTCGCGGCCGCGGCGAGCTCACCTCGGGACGACGTGCGCGGAACCGCGGAGTGGAAGCGCCAGGTCGTACGCACATTTGCGCGCCGCGCGCTGGCTACCGCCGCCGCGTCGGCCGGCTGAAGGGGGAAGCGTGGAGGTCACCGTCACCGTCAACGGCAGCGACCAGACGCACGACATCGAACCGCGCGTGCTGTTGATCGATTTCATCCGCACGCGCGTCGGGCTGACCGGCTCGCACATCGGTTGTGACACGAGCAACTGTGGTGCCTGTACCGTCCTGTTCGACGGCAAGCCGGTCAAGTCCTGCACGGTGCTGGCCGTCCAGGCCGACGGTCACGCGGTGACCACGGTCGAGGGCCTCAAGTCGAACGGCACGCTGCATCCGATCCAGGCGGCGTTCAAGGAAGAGCATGGTTTGCAGTGCGGGTTCTGCACGCCGGGGATGATGCTCGTCGGCGCCGCCCTCATCGAGGCGAACACGGAACCGTCCGTCGACGACGTGCGGTGGGCGATCTCGGGGAACCTGTGCCGCTGCACCGGGTACATGAACATCGTCACCGCCATTCAGACGGCCGCCGCAACCGGCGAAGGGTGAGGAGAGGCGCATGACCAAGGTCGACGACACCACGCACATGACCACGCCGCCGGAGATCGGCGGCATCGGCCACCGGGTCCGTCGCCACGAGGATGCCCGCTTCATCGAGGGGCAGGGGAACTACCTCGACGACATCGTCCTGCCCGGCATGTTGCACATGGCGATCGTCCGGTCGCCGGTTGCGCACGCGCGCATCACGGGGATCGACACCACCGCAGCGTCGGAGGTCGAGGGCGTGGTCGCGGTGGTGACCGGCGAGCTGATGGACCAGCACGGTCTGGCGTGGATGCCGACGCTGTCCGGCGACACCCAGGCAGTGCTCGCCACCGACAAGGTTCGCTACCAGGGCCAGGAAGTTGCGGCGGTCATCGCGACCGACCCGGCCATCGCGGTCGACGCGGCGGAGCTCGTCGAAGTCGACTACGACATCCTGCCTGCGATCACGACGCCGCAGCAGGCGCTCGCACCGGGCGCCGTGCTGATCCGCGACGAGAAGGAAGGCCAGACCGACAACCGGGTCTATGACTGGGAGGCGGGTGACAAGGCCGCGACCGACGCGGCGTTCGCGGCGGCGGATCGGGTGGTCTCGCTCTCCACCTTCTATCCGCGGTCGCACCCGGCACCACTCGAGACCTGCGGTGCGATCGCGGACGTCAACTCGGTCACGGGCCAGGCCACGATCTACATGACGTCCCAAGCCCCGCACGCGCACCGGACGCTCTTCGCGATGGTCACGGGTCTCCCGGAGCAGAACATCCGCATCATCAGCCCTGACCTCGGCGGTGGGTTCGGCAACAAGGTGCCCATCTACCCGGGCTACGTCGTCGCGACCGCGGCATCGCTGCTGATCGGGCGCCCCGTGAAGTGGATCGAGACCCGCAGCGAGAACCTCATCTCCACCGGGTTCGCACGCGACTACTACATGACGGGTGAGCTCGCGGTGACGAACGAGGGCAAGATCCTCGGCCTCCGCGTCCAGATGCTCTCCGACCAGGGCGCGTTCTACGCGGACGCGCAGCCGACGAAGTTCAAGGCCGGGCTCTTCCACGTCGTCACCGGGAGCTACGACTATCCCGCGGCGCACGTCGTCTGCTCGGGCGCATACACCAACAAGGCGCCGGGTGGTGTCGCGTATCGGTGCTCGTTCCGCATCACCGAGGCCTCGTTCCTCATCGAGCGCCTGGTGCAGACCGCGGCGTACGAGCTGGGGATCGACCCGGCCGAGATGCGGTTCAAGAACTTCATCCAGCCCGAGCAGTTCCCGTACCACACGCCGACCGGATTCGTGTACGACTCGGGCGACTACCCGACGGCGCTGCGCAAGGCGCTCGACGAGGTCGGCTACGACCAGCTGCGAGCGGAGCAGGTCGCGGCACGTGCCGAGGGACGCCTGATGGGGATCGGCATCGCGCACTTCACGGAGGCGGTCGGTGCCGGGCCTTCCCACACCTACGACATCGCCGGCCTCAAGATGTTCGACTCGGCCGAGCTGCGCGTGCATCCGACCGGCAAGGCGATCCTCAAGCTCGGCGTGATGAGCCAGGGCCAGGGGCACGAGACGACGTTCGCCCAGATCGTGGCCGAGGAGCTGGGCATCCCGGTGACCGACGTGAAGGTCATGGAGGGTGACACCGACAACACCCCCTACGGGCTGGGGACGTACGCGTCGCGCTCGACGCCGGTCGCCGGCGCCGCGACCGCGATGGTCTCGCGCCAGCTCGCGGAGAAGGCCAAGCGGATCGCCGCGCACCTGCTCGAGGCCGCGCCCGAGGACATCGAGCTCAAAGCGGGTGAGCTGTTCGTGAAGGGCACGCCCGCGCGCTCGGTCACGATCCAGGACGTGTCGCTGGCCGCCTACACGAACATGCCCGACGGCATGGAGCACGGGCTCGAAGGCGTCCACTACTACGACCCGCCGAACCTCACCTACCCGTACGGCAGCTACATCGTGGTGGTCGAGGTCGATCCCGAGACCGGGGTGTGGAAGGTCGAGCGGATGGTCGCGCTCGACGACTGCGGGGTACGCATCAACCCGATGATCGTCGAGGGTCAGATCCACGGCGGGCTGACCGAGGGCTTCGCGATGTCGTCGATGCAGTGGATCACCTTCGACGACGACGGCAACTGCATCGGGTCCAACTTCATGGACTATCTCATCCCGACTGCTTGGGAAACCCCGCGCTTCGAGCTGCTCGAGACCTGCGTGCCGTCGCCGCACCATCCGATCGGGGCGAAGGGCGTCGGCGAGTCGGCCACGGTTGGCTCACCGGCGGCGTACGTCAACGCCGTCATCGACGCGCTCGCGCACCTCGGCGTGCGCAACATCGACATGCCGCTGCTCCCGGACCGGGTGTGGTCGGCGATCCAGTCCGCCCAGGGCTGAACCGTGGACGTCGGCGTCCTCTCGCACGCCGTGGAGCTGGCCGCGCAACGCGAGCCATTCGCGCTCGCCACCGTCGTGTGGCGGCGCGCGCCGTCGTCAGGACACGTCGGCTCGAAGGCGGTGATCCACCTCGACGGCACGGTGCAGGGTTGGCTGGGTGGCGCGTGCGCCGAGCCGACGGTCGTGCGGGCGGCACAGGAAGCGATGGCCGATGGACGACCCCGGCTGTTGTTCCTCGGTCAGCCCGACGAGCTGGACCGGCGTGCCGGCGACGGCCTCGTCACGGTGCCGATGGCCTGCGAGAGCGAAGGCGCATTGGAGGTCTACTTGGAACCGATTCTTCCCCGACCCCAGCTCATCGCGATCGGAAGGTCCCCGGCGGTGTTCGCGCTCGCGTCGCTCGCGCACGCGCTGGAGTGGGACGTCGCCGTGGTGGACGACGGCGGCTCACCCGCTGCGCATCCGCATCCGGAGCTCGTGCGGACGTCGCTCGACCTCTCGGGTCTCGGTGTCGGTCCGGGCTCCGCGATCGTGGTCGCGACCCAGGGTCACTACGACGATCTCGCGCTCGACGCCGCGCTCACGACCGAGGCCGGCTACATCGGGTTGGTCGCCTCCGAGAAGCGCGCGGCATCCACCCTCGAGCTCCTGGCGAACCGGGGGGTCGCCGACGACCAGCTTCTCCGGGTCTCCGCGCCCGCGGGGCTCGACCTCGGGTCGGTCGACAACGCGGAGATCGCGGTCGCGGTGCTGGCCGAGCTCGTCGCCCGCCGAGCCGCCGGGAAGCTGGGCGGCGTGGTGGCACCGGCGCGCCATGACGCCGTCGACCCCGTCTGCGGGATGACCGTCGAGATTCGAAGCGCGAAGTACCAGCTCCGCTGGGAGGGCAGAGACTGGCTCTTCTGTTCGGCCCACTGCCTCGCGACCTTCGAGGCAGCCCCGGCGGCGTTCGCCGGACAATGAGTCGACGGCGCGCGTTCGGTATTCGGTCCCACGGATCGGTACCCTCGTGGTCTGGAGCCGTGTCGCGTTCCTGCGAAGGAGTCTCGGATGCCCGTACTCGGTGAGATCCTCGGTTGGGAGATCCTCGTCCCGCTCGCGCTGATCGCCCTGCTCTTCGGCAGCGCCAAGATCCCGCAGCTGGCCCGCTCGCTCGGTCAGGCGCAGCAGGAGTTCCGCAAAGGCGCAGAGGGCGAGCCGGACCCGGCCGAGCCCAAGGCCGAAGCGGAAGCCCACGACGAAGGCCGCACGCCCTGACCAACCTGTCCGGCTACGGCAGCGCCCACACGCGCACGTAGTCGACGCGCAGGGATGCCGGCAGCTTCGTTGCCGCGCCGGGCGCCTGGGTGAGGGTGCCGCCGACGGCCAGGTTGGCGAGCAGGTACATCGGTTCGTGAGGGATCTGGTTGACCGCGGTGACGCGCCAGCGCCGCACCCCGTCGATGAACCACGTGAGCGAATTCGGCTTCCATTCGACCCCGTACGTGTGCCAACCGGCCGAGAGGTCCGGCCCGCGCCAGGTGAACCCACGATTGTGCGAGGTCCCGTCCGCCTGGATCCGCGTGTGCAGGTGCAGCTGCGCCTCGGTCGGCCGTTCTCCGACGGCTTCAAAGATGTCGACCTCGGGCAGGGAGGATCGCGTCGTCGGCAGCATCCAGAACGCAGACCAGAGGCCGCGACCCTTCGGGATGCGGACGCGTGCTTCGACGTAGCCGTACGTGAACGAGAAGAGGTTGCTCGTCGGTGAGGCGCCGGAGATGAGTCCGGAGACGTACTTGAACTGCTGGCCGTTGATGCCGGTCACCGTCTGCTTCTTCGCTTCGAGCTGCAGGAGACCGCCGGAGATCTTCACCTGTTGCGGCTCGTACCACTCGAGCTCGTGGTTGCTGAGGTTGGTGCAGCCGGAGACCGACCACCAGTAGCAGGGCGACCAGCGACTCCCGTCGAGGTTGGTGCCGCCGAACTCCTCGCTGAGGATCCGCGTCCCCTTCGCGGGCACGACCTGCGCCGCGTGGATCGGCGCGGCATCCGCCGCCGATGTACCGGCCGCGGCCGAGCCGGCCGATGCCACCGCGGCGGCGATCATCGCCGCCGCGCCGACGAGCCCGCGGCGCCAGACCTTCCGGCTCATGCGGGCCCGGGCTCGTCGGCGGGAGCCGGCATGCCCCCGACCCAGTGACTCCGCAGGTCGGCCAACCACTCGGGATAGTCGAGCTCCACGTCCGGGAGCCGTTCGGCCCCGTGCGCATCGAGCAGCGCGTCGAACACTTCGGGCTGGTCGCCCCATGAGCGCGGGTCCCCCATCATCACCTCGAACAGCGTCGCGCCCTGCGGCCCGGCCCGGAACGGTCCGAACGCGGCACCGAGCGGCAGCTCGATGTGGGTGCCGGCGGGGCAGAGCCGGTCGCCGCAGAAGATCTCACCGTCGATCACGAAGAGGACGTGCGGGCTGTAGTGCCCGTGCCGGCGGACCATCATCCCGGGGTCGTACTTCGCGTAGAGCGACAGGTACTGGGGGTCGGGCGAGAACGCGAGCCACTTCTCCCACACCGAGGACTCCGAGCCGTCGCGGTTCCGCTGCCGCTTGACCTGCTGCCACGGCACGTCGGGATCGTCGAGGTGGCGAAACGTCGGTTCCCGGCCCGGGACCTTCGGGTTGTCGGGCGCGTCCGTCACGGAGTCCCCTCCTCATCGGTGTCGAGCCGGCGCCATCCGCCGGCCGCCCAGTTGCCCCCGTCGACGTGGATCGTCGTGCCGGTGACGAAGCGCGACAGGTCGCTCGCGAGGAACACCGCGACCGCGGCCGCGTCGTCGGCCGAGCCCATGAACCCGAGCGGCGGGACCACCGCGGGATCGTAGGCGGCGCCCGCGGCCAGCATCTCGGCGCGCACGTCGGTGTCGCCGCCCGTGGGCATCGCATCCGGCGCGATCGCGTTGACCCGGATGCGGCGCGGCCCCAGCTCGAGCGCAAGGGTGCGGGTGAGCTGCGCGACCGCGGCCTTCATCGCGCCGTAGATCGCGAACCCTGGCGCGGCCTGGTGGGCCTCGATCGACGTGAGGTTGATGATCGAGCCGCCGCGCTCGGGAACGCTCGGCACGACACCGCGGATGAAGCGCGTGACCTGCGTGAAGTTCTC
>JADGON010000099.1 GCA_017882945.1 Acidimicrobiia bacterium
CGCCGTCGGCCTGCAGTGCGGGCCGGATCGCGTCGATCGCCTCGAGAATGCCGGATTCCATGGTGTCAGTGGACATCGGGGTTCACCTCCAGAGTCGTCCAACCCCCAACCTACCCGACAACTTCCCTGTTCTTCGGCCCTGGCCTCGCGTACGGTCCGTACGGTCGCTGACGGCTGGGGGGTCGATGCGAATGCACTCGGAGAGGACCGGGGGCGGGCTCCGGGTGTTGATCGGCCTCGCCGCGCTCGCGCTCGTCGCGTCGGGATGCGGCGTGGTGCGGGTGAGCGTCTCCAGCAACGGGACCGAGGGTGCCAAGGCCTCGACGGTGTTCGGCGTCACCGACAACGGGCGCTACTCGCTGTTCGCGTCGGACTCCGACAACCTCGTCACGGGCGACACCAACGGCGTCTCCGATGTGTTCCGTCATGACGCGTCGACGGGCGCGACGGTGCGGGTGGATGTTGCCACCGACGGCAGCCAGCTGGCGGGCGGTGCGTCCTTCGGAGCCGTCAGCCAGGACGGTCGGTACGTGGCGTTCACGACCACCGCCAAGCTGGATCCAGGTGACACCAACGACACGAGCGACGTGTACGTGCGTGATCTCACGGCCAGCACGACAACGTGGGCGAGCCAGCCTCCGGTGGGCGGGTTCGGCGCGGGTGGCGCCCGCACCGACGTCGCGATCAGCGGGGACGGGCGGTACGTCTCGTTCTACTGGACGACCCCCTTCTTCCCACCGAACAGCGATCTGTATCGGCGCGACCGGCAGGCAGGCACGACCACGAGAGTGCTCGAAGGCGGTCATCTCGCCGGGATGCTCAGTTCGGCCGACAGTCGCCACTACGTCGTGACCCCGACCTGCTTCCAGGGCGGGTGCTTCCCGATGCCGATCATCATCGACACCGACGACAGCGCGAGCGGATGGCCCGCGCTGCCGTTCGCCAATTGCAAGTTCCAAAACGTGTGGGCCATGAGCTCCAACGGTCGATACCTGGTCTGGGGCAGCGCCGGCGGAGTTCCGTCGCCATGTCTCGCCGCCGGGACGTACCTCGTCGACCGGACGACCGGGGTCGCCTCACCTCTCGGGAACGTCGGCGACGTGATCGGAGTGAGCCGCGACGCGACCGCGATCGTGTACATCGCCGACGGCAACGTTCTTCCCGGCGGTACTTCCGGCCGTCAAGACCTGTACGTGCGCGACCTCGTGCACCACTCGGACGCGCGGCTGAACGTCACGAGCGAGAACCGGGAAGCGGACGCCGATGTCCTCTTCGGCGTGCTCTCGGACGTTGGGCATCAGGTGGCGTTCGTGAGTGCCGCCGACGACCTGGTTGCCAACGACCACAACGGCGTCAGCGACGTGTTCGTGCGACCGATCGGTCTGTCTCCGGCACCTTGACCCGAGCGGGCATTCTGAACGAGCCGCGGTTCCGCTAGACCCGGTGGATGTCGGCGCCGAGGGTGGCGAGCGCGCCGACGAAGTCGGGGTACGCCCGCTCGACGTGGTGCCACTCGTGCACGACGGTGCTGCCTTCGGCCTTCAGCCCCGCGAGCGCGAGCGCGGCGCCGGCTCGGACGTCGAGCGCTCGCACCGGCGCGCCCGAGAGTCGCGAGACCCCCCGCACCACGGCGTAGCGGCCTTCGGTGCGCACGTCCGCACCCATGCGCACGAGCTCGTCGACGAACGAGAAGCGGTTGTCGAAGACGTTCTCGGTCACGATCGCCGTGCCTTCGCTGACCGCGAGCATCGCGATCGCCATCGGCATGAAGTCCGTCGCGAATCCCGGATAGGGAAGGGTTGCGATGTCGACTGCGGTGAGCCGCTCCGGCGCCGAGGCCCAGATGCCGTCGGGGGTGGGCGACACGCGCATCCCCATCTCGCCGAGCTTCATGACCACCATCTCGAGGTGTTCGAGCCGCACGCCTTCGAGCTCGATCTCGCCGCCCGCGATCCCGCACGCCATGAGGAACGTGCCGGCCTCGATGCGGTCGCCCATGATCTCGGTCTCGCAGGGCACGAGTCCTTCGACCCCCTCGATCCGGATCGTGCTCGTGCCGGAGCCGAGGATGTGGGCGCCCATCCGGTTGAGGAACGCGGTGAGGTCCCTGATCTCGGGCTCGCGCGCCGCGTTCTCGATGACCGTCTCACCCTTGGCGAGCACCGCCGCGGTCACCAGGTTCTCGGTGGCCCCGACGCTCGGAAAGTCCAGCACGATGAGCGCGCCCTTGAGCTTGTTGCACCGCGCCTCCACGAACCCGTGCGAGACCTCGAGCTCCGCGCCCATCGCGTGGAGCCCGCGGAAGTGCATGTCGAGCTTGCGGCTCCCGATGTTGTCTCCACCCGGGAGCGCGACTCGCGCCTCACCACAGCGTGCGAGCAGCGGGCCGAGGACGTTGATCGACGCACGCATGCGGCTGACCAGGTCGTAGGGGGCCTCGGGGATCAGGCGCGCCGAGGTGTCGATGTGGAGCTCTTCGGGGCCGGCCCACTCCACCTCGGCACCGACCGCGCGCAGCACGGCGATCATCACTTCGAGATCGGCGACCGGGGGGAGGTTGCGCACCACGGTGACCCCTGGTGCGAGCAACGCGGCTGCGAGCTGCTTCAGCCCGGAGTTCTTCGTTGCGCCAGAGATCTTGATTGCCCCGGAGAGCGGCGGTCCCGGCCGTACGGCGACGGCGTCCATCGGGCGACCAGGCTAGCGGCGCGCCCGCTCGCCGCTCGGTTCCGCCCTCAGCGGTTGCGGTAGACCGGGGCCCGTTGCTCCACAAATGCCGCGATGGCTTCCTTCATGTCATCTGAGGGAAGGCAGGTGGCCTGACCCTCGGCCTCGATCCGCAGGCCGTCGACGATCCGCTCGTCCAGTGCCGCATTCACCGCGCGCTTGGCCGCGGCGATTGCCAACGGCGGTTGGGCGGCGATCGTCTCGGCCAGCTTCTCGGCGGTCTCGTCCAGCTCCTCGTCGGACACCAGCTGCTCGCAGAGCCCGATGCGGTAGGCCTCGTCCGCGTCGATGCGCGCGGACGTGAAGATCAGCTCCTTCGCCTTGCCCGGACCGACCAGGCGTGGCAGTCGCTGGGTGCCGCCCAGATCCGGGATGATCCCGTACTTGAACTCGAGCAGGCCGACGCTGGTGCCCCGGGCGAAGATGCGGAGGTCACACGCCAGGGCGGTCTGGAGGCCAGCACCGAGCGCGTAGCCACGCACCGCGGCGATCGTCGCGAACGGCGCGGACTCGAGCCAGGAGTAGGCCTCCTGGGTTCGCATCACCATGTCGACCGCGGGGTTCGCGTCACGGGCGCCTGCATCGGGCACGGTGATGCCGGCGCCGGACGTGAACACCGAGGTGTCGATGCCGCTCGAGAACGCACGGCCCTCCCCGATCACGATGAGCGCACGAATGTCGCCCGGATCGGCGAGCAGCTCCTGGCCGAGCGTCCGGAGCTCGTCCCACATCTCCGCGGTGAAGCTGTTCAGCTTCTCCGGTCGCGCGAGCACCAGCCGTGCGACATTGCCATCTCGTTCCAGGCGCAGTGTGTTCACGACTCGAACGCTACTGCGTCGGCCATCGGATCGGGCCGGTGGATCCGGGTCAGCCGCACGACCGAGATCGGCGCCGCGAAGCCCGGGATCTGCTTTGGTCCGACCGGCAGGGCCGCAACCTCGGGTGGCAGCTCACGGGCGACCTCCGCGGTCGCGAGCACTTCGAACGGCTGCGCGAGATCGCAGAGCCGGGACGCGAGGTTGACCGCGCCACCCGTGTAATCGTCGCCCTCGAACAAGATGACCCGTCCCCAGGCAAGGCCCGCGCGAACCGGCAACAGCCCGTCGTCGGCGAAACGCTCCTGCAGCTCGACGATCGCGCTCACGAGCGCCGAGCCTTCGACCGCCACGAGCATCGCCCCGTCGCCCAGCCACTTCGCGATCCGCACTCCGACATCGGATGCGATCGAGCGCACGGCGGTGCGGAACTGGGCGAGGACCGCGACGGCCTCGTCGTCACCGTGCAGATCGGTGAAGCGGGTGAACCCGGAGAGGTCGACGAAGGCAAACGTCCTGGGAACCCGCATCGCGACAGTCTGGCGCGCGACGATGCCCGGATGAGCACTCCGCTTCCGTCAGATCCACCGGGCCTGCTCCCCGAGCGCGAGATGCTCGAAGACTTCCTCACCTTCTACCGAGCCGTCGTGGTGAGGAAGGTTGAAGGCCTCCCGCGCGATCTCGCCATACGACCCGCGACCCCGTCGATCATGAGCGCGCTCGGCATCGTGAAGCATCTCGCCTGGGTGGAGCGGAACTGGTCGCGGCGCAAGATCCTCGGCGAGACCTACGAGGTGCCATGGACCGACGACGACCCCGACGCCGACCTGCGGATCGAGGACGACGAGACCGTCGAGAGCGTGATCGCGTTCTACGGGTCGGAGTGCGAAGCGGCGGACGCGATCTGGTCCACGCACTCGCTCGACGACACCGGTGACGACCACGGTCGAACGGTCAGCCTCCGCTGGATCCTCGTGCACATGATCGAGGAGACCGCGCGTCATGCCGGTCACCTCGACCTCATCGTCGAGCAGCTCGACGGCCGCACCGGCGATTAGCAGATCATCGACGCGATGACGACGATCCTTGCGTACGTGGCTGCGGCGCTTGTCGGGCTCTGGGGGGTCGCGCATGTGATCCCCACGCTCCAGGTTGTCGCGGGCTTCGCTCCGGTCACTGCTGACAACCGGCGCATCATCATGCAGGAGTGGCTCGCGGAGGGGTTCACGATGTGGGGCCTTGCCGCAATCGTGATCGTCGCCACCGCGGTCGGAGGGACTGCGTCCGAGGTGACGATGTGGGTCTACCGGGTGACTGCCGGGTTGCTGGTCGCCTTGGCGGTGCTCACCAGCGTGACCGGCGCTCGGACGCGGGTGGTGTGGTTCAAGATCTGCCCGGTGTTGCTGAGCGGCTCGGCGGTCCTGCTCCTGGCTGCGAGCTGGTGGTAGTCCACAGCCAAAGTGACGGTCATGCGGGTCAGATCTTCCAGCCTGCGGCCTTGCGCTCCTTGCAGGTCGGGCACACCGGGTAGTTCTTCGGGTCGCGGGTCGGGATCCACTTCTTCCCGCAGAGCGCGACGATCGCTTCGCCAGTCACGTAGGCGCGTGCGACGTCGTCCTTGCGTGCGTAGTGGGCGAAGCGATCGTGATCGCCGTCGTCGGTGACCGGCCGGGACGGTGCCTCGACCGGCGTGTCGACGGGTGCCTGCACCGGCGCGGGCGCGGTCGTGGTGTCGGGGCTCACGGGATGTCCGTCCCTTTCTGCATCTCACGTTCGATCTCGCCTTCGGTGATCGGCCGCGCGCCTCGGTAGATCGCCCAACCCTGCATCACGATGCCGATGCCCCAGCCCACGGTGACGAAGATCGGCCACGGGAACCCGAAACCGCCGACCGCCCAGATGACCCAGAGGAACACGTTGATGACGACGTAGACGACCAGCTGCTGTTGGAACTGGCGCTTGCGCTTGATCCGCTTGACCGCTTGCTCTCGGGCGTCGGACTCGGCCATCACGCATCCCTCTCGTCGTGCTTTCCCGCTTCGAGGCTACCCGGGCAGACCGCGAATCCAGCTCACCGCGAACGCCGCGACATCCGCCAAGACGTCATCGATCGTCTGCCCGCTGGCCTTGAGGGGGCGGAAGCCGTGATCCGCGGTGTCGAGCCAGTGGAAGGTGACGGGCCCGCGCACGCGGCGCGCTTGCCTCTCCAGTGCAGGCTTTCCGGCCAGCGAGTCGCGCGTCCCGCTGACGAACGCGACCGGCATCGTCATGCGCGGGAAATGCTCGATCCGGAGCTTCTCCGGCTTGCCCGCCGGGTGCAGCGGGTACCCCAGCAGCAGCAGGCCGAGGCACGGCACCGGATCCGCTTCGTCGGCCGCGACGAGCGAGCAGTAGCGGCCGCCCATCGACCGACCGCCGAGCACGAGGCGCTCGGGCGGGAGCTTGGCCAGCCGGGCCAGCTCCGCCGCGGCCTCACGAGTCGCGGCCGCGAGCACGGGTGGACGGTCCGGCGCCTTCCTGCCGGCCGCGCGGTACGGGTACTGGAAGCGCAGCGACGGGATCTTCGCGGCGGAGAGCGCATCGGCGACGACGGTCAGCGCCCTCGCGTGCATGTCCGCGCCGGCACCGTGGGCAAGCAGCACCGCCCGGTCCGCGCCCCGCTTCGGGCCCTGGTACTCGACCTCGGGCGTCATCGGCGCAGGACCCAACGGTTGAGGAACGCCTCGACCCGTTCGAGCTCGTCCGTCACGGTCTCGGGCCGCGACCAGCCGTGACCCTCCCCTGCGTACACGTGATGCTCCACCGTGCCGCCGGCGCCGCGGACCGCGTCGACGAGCAGCTGCGCCTGAGCCGGTGGCACGACGTTGTCGGCGTCGCCCTGCAGGATCAGCAGCGGCACCTTGATCGCCGCGGCGTGCGTTGACGGCGAGTGCTCGCGGTACCGGTCGGCGGCACGTGGCAGCTCGCCGACGAGCCAGTCGATGTAGCGCGACTCCAAGCGATGCGTCGTCTCCGCGAGCTCGAAGAGGTTCGTGACCCCGAAGGCGCTCACACCTGCGCGTACCAGTGCACCGTGCTGCGCGCACAGCAACAAGGTCGTCAGACCACCCGCGCTGCCGCCCATGATCGCGACGCGATCGGGATCACACCAGCCTTGTTCGGCCGCGGCGCGGATCCCCGACGCGGTGTCGACCACGTCGAGCTCGCCCCACCGCTCGCGCAACGCCTGCACGTACTCCCGCCCGAACCCGGTCGACCCGCGATGGTCCGGGCGCAGGACGGCCCAGCCACGGTCCACGTAGTACGCGACGCGTGGCTGCCACCCTGCCGTCGCCTGATCGCTGGGGCCCCCGTGGACCAGCACGAGCATCGGCGGCGCCGCGCCCGGGCCGAGCGCGGACTCCCGCGGCCGGTAGAGCAATCCGTGCACAGTCGCGCTCGCGCTGCGCCACGTGACCGGCTCGGGCTCGACCGCGTCCCGCTCGATGCCCGCGGGCGCCCCGCGCGCGAGCTGCCGACGCTCCCCCGTCCCGGGGTCGATCACGGTGACGACCGGCGGCGTTCGCGCACCCGATCGCACCGAGACGATGCCGCGCGCACCCCAATCCAGGGAGTGGTGCCAGCCCTTGGCGAGCTCGCGCACCTTCGGGCCCGCGCTCCCGCCCGGCAGGGTCACGACGACGAGCCGACCGAATCCGTCTTCGTTCCGGCAGATCGCGATCTCCGATCCATCCGGTGACCACGCGAACGAACGTTGTCCCGGTGACCACGTCGGCGCCGCGTGATCATGGGGCTCCTCGAGCACCGGTCGCGCGCGTGCGCCGTCCGCATCCGCGACCCAGACGTTCCACCAGCCCGTCGCGTCCGAGACGTACGCGAGGCGCGTCCCGTCAGGAGAGAACCGCGGTTGCCCGACCGAGACCGCGCCACCTCCCGCGACGACGCGCGGCTCGCCTCCGTCACGGGGAGCGAGGAGGATCCGGGACTCGTCGAACGGCATCGAAGGAAGGTCCCACTCCACCCAGGCGACCGCCGCGATCGAGGCATCCGGATCCCAGGCGAAGTCGCCCGTGGACGACACCCGGGCCGGCCAGGTCCCACCGTCGAGCTCCACCCGGGCAATGTGGCAAGCGTCACCTTGGTCGAGCCCGAAGAACACCGTGCCACCGGCCGCCGAGGGCGCCAGCGCCCGCCCTTCCCGGGAGAGGGCCCGCGGCGATCCCCCGCCGGCGCCGACCGCGATGAGCCGCCCGTCGGCCGCGACGTAGACCAGCTCGTCGCCGGATCCCCAGCACCAGGCCCCGCCGCCGTAGGCGCCGACACCGGTCACGGCAACGTCCGGGGTCACGGTCACGGGGGCCCGCGAGCCGTCGGTCGGCGCGACCACGAGGTCGGCCCGTCCGGCGAAGGACTCGATCCAGGCCCGGTGCCGGCCGCCGGGCCCTTCGCGGGGCTCCGCGACGGTGCGGGTCCGGCCGACCGCCAGGGCCGAGATCGTGGGCTCCATCCGGGGCACGCTACCGGTCCCGACCAGGAGCGATGCCGGGATCGTGATCTAGGCTGCCCCCTTCATGCCGAGCTCCCAACGTCCCCTCAGAATCGCCTGGTTGATCTATCGCGGCAACCCGCATTGCGGGGGTCAGGGGGTCTACACCCGGTACCTCGCCCGCGAGGTCACCGAGCTCGGTCACCACATCGAGGTGCTCTCCGGCCAGCCCTGGCCCGAGCTCGACGATCCCTCCCAGCTGGTGAAGATCCCGAGCCTCGACCTCTACCGCCCGGGCAACCCGTTCCGGGTGCCGTGGCCGTGGGAGTTCCGGGACCGGATCGATTTCCGGGAGTTCGCGATCATGTGTGCCGCGGGCTTCCCCGAGCCGTACACGTTCAGCGTGCGCGCCAGGAACCACCTCATGGCCCGCCGGCACGACTTCGACCTCATCCACGACAACCAGTGCCTCGGCACGGGCCTGCTCGGGATGATGGACGACGACTGGCCGGTCGTGGCCACGCTGCACCACCCGATCACCGTCGACCGCGACCTGGACATGGAGCACGCGACCTCGCCATGGAAGCGGGCGACGCTGCGGCGCTGGTACGCGTTCCTCGAGATGCAGATGAAGGTGGCACGCCAGATCCCGCGGCTCGTCACGGTGAGCGAGAACTCGCGCCGCGACATCGTGACGCAGATGGGCGTCCCCGAAGATCGGCTGCACATCGTGCCGGTCGGCGTCGATCAGCAGACTTTCCGGCCGCTCCCCCAGGTCGCGCGCGTTCCCGGTCGCCTGATGACCACGGCAAGTGCCGACGTGCCGATGAAGGGACTCGTGCCCTTGCTCGAGGCTCTCGCGAAGCTGCGGGTCGAGCGCGAAGACGCGCACCTGGTGGTCATCGGCAAGCAGAAGGACAAGAGCAAGATCCCCGCGGTGCTCGACCGGCTCGGGCTCCAGGACGCGGTCGAGTTCGTCTCGGGCGTTCCCCAGGAGCGGATCATCGAGCTGTATGCGGAAGCCGAGGTCGCGGTGGTGCCCTCGTTGTACGAGGGCTTCTCGCTCCCGGCGATCGAGGCCATGGCCTGCGGTGTGCCACTCGTCGCCACGACCGGCGGCGCGCTGCCCGAGGTCGTCGGTCCGGACGGCGAAGCCGCGCTCACGGTTCCGACCAATGACCCCTCCGCGCTGGCCATCGCGATCGACCGCCTGCTGGACGATCCCGAGCTGCGGTCCCGCATCGGCGAGGCCGGACGTCACCGGGTGCTCGACCGCTTCACCTGGCGCCGGTCCGCCGAGGGCATGATCGAGAACTGGTACGCGCTGCTCGAAGAGCGGGAACGCGCCGGATGTTGACGGTCGACTTCGACCGGCTGGGACTCGCGCCCGGGGATCGGCTGCTCGACATGGGCTGCGGTGGCGGCCGGCACGCCTTCGCCGCGATCCGCCGCGGTGCCACCGTGATCGCGTTCGACTACTCCGAGGGTGAGCTGAAGGACGTGCGCGGCGTCATCGGCGCGATGGACGAAGCGGGCGAGATCCCGGCCGGCACCGAGTGGGGCACCGTCAACGGCGACGCGCTCAACCTGCCGTTCGCGGACGGCTCGTTCGACGTCATCGTCGCTTCCGAGGTGCTCGAGCACCTGTGGGCCACCGAGTGGGCGATGAGCGAGCTCGTACGCGTCCTGCGACCCGGTGGCCGAATCGCCGTCACCGTGCCGACCGAATTCCCCGAGCGCATCTGCTGGAAGCTGGACCGCAACTACCACGACGTTCCCGGCGGCCACGTGCGCATCTTCAAGCGCAAGGATCTCCAGGAGCGCCTCACGCGCGCGGGCGTCGTCGTCAACGGCTATGACCACCAGCACGGCTTGCACTCCCCCTACTGGTGGATCCGCTGCGCAGGGGGCGTGAACAACCCCGACCGCTTCCTCGCGCGCCGCTACCACGACCTCCTGGTCAAGCAGATCACCGACGACCCGGCGTGGCTCGCGGCCATCGATCGCGTCCTGAACCCGGTCATCGGCAAGAGCCTCATCGTGTACGGCGAGCGCGCGGCCGGTGCCGCATGAGAGGTGTCGACGGCATCCTGACGGGCGCGCAGCTCGACGAGACGGTGACCGCGATCGCCGCGACCCAGCTCCCCGACGGCAACATCCCGTGGACCCCCGGCGGGCACACCGACCCGTGGAACCTGGTCGAGGCGGCGATGGCGCTGGACCTCGGTGGCCGGCACGCCGAAGCGGTCCGTGCGTACGAGTGGCTGCGGCGCACGCAGAACCCCGACGGCTCGTGGCACGCGTACTACGTCGGCAACGAGATCAAGGACCCCACGCTCGACACCAATGTCGCGTGCTACGTGGCGACCGGCGTCTGGCATCACTACCTCTGCACGGACGACACCGCATTCCTGCGTGAGCTCTGGCCGATGGTGGAGATCACGATCGACCACGCGCTCGCGTTCCAGACCGAGACCGGCGAGATCGCGTGGCGCGCGGACGACCCCGCGGACGGCGCGCTGCTCACCGGATCGTCCAGCATCCACCTGAGCCTGCGGTGCGCCATCGCCGTCGCCGAGCGGCTCGGCCACGAACGGCCGGACTGGGAGCTCTCGCTCGGTGCGCTCGCCATCGCGATCGCGCACCGGCCCGAGCGCTTCCTCGACAAGGCGCGCTGGGCGATGGACTGGTACTACCCGATCCTCGGCGGCGTGCTGCGGGGCCAGGCCGCGCAGGCCCGGATCGCGCACTACTGGGACACCTTCATCGTGGAGGGACGCGGCGTGCGCTGCGTCTCGGACCAACCGTGGGTGACAGCCGCGGAGACCTGCGAGCTGGTGATGGCGCTCGACGCGATCGGCGAGACCGAGCGCGCGCTCGACCTCTTCGGCTGGGTGCAGTTCCTCCGCCACGACGATGGCGC
>JADGON010000418.1 GCA_017882945.1 Acidimicrobiia bacterium
GCGGCTCGGATCTTCGCGACGCGAACCTCACGAACGCCAAGCTCGTCGGGGCATCCCTCGGTGACGTCAACTTCACCGGCGCGTCGCTGAAGGGCGCAGATCTCAGCAAGGCAAATCTCTTGGGGACCATCTTCACCCAAGCCAATCTCAGCGGCGCGAACCGGACCGGCACGTTCGTCTGCAACGTCGTGGAACCCGACGGCGCCATCACGGCCGGCTTCTGTGCCAGCGCCGACACCAACCCCAACGTCCAGCCGTTCGGACCGACCCCCACGGCGCCGACGGCGCCCCCGAAGGTCGAGTACTTCAGGGCCGCGGCTCCTGAGCGCTGCTTGAACGATGCGGCCGGGACCGGCATCGACATCGAGTGGTCCATCAGGAACTCCACCGGCATGATGTTCTCCGTCGATGGCATTCGGATCGCGGAATCCGCGAACCCCCGGAGCAGCACGCGGATCCCGTTCGTGTGCGACGGCAAGCCGCACACGGTCACCGTGCAGGCGTACGGGGCGGTGCTCCCGCAGGCGACGGCGTCGTTCACCGCGTCGCTGGCTGCAACAGCTCCGGATGCACCTGCCGGCTCCTAACGCACTGCCGCGCCGGCGAGCGCGTCGAGCATGCGGCGCGCCGCATCCTTGTCGAGGTACTCGTTCCAGTTCCCACACTTCGGTGACTGCACGCACGACGGGCAGCCACCCTCGCACGGGCAGTGGGCGACGAGCTCCGCCGCGGCGGTGATGTGCCGTTCGAGACCCGCGAACGCGAGCTCGGCGATCCCGGCGCCGCCCGGAAAGCCGTCGTACACGAAGATCGTCGGCTCACCCGTGGCGGGGTGGTTCGCCATCGACACGCCGCCGACGTCCCAGCGGTCGCAGATGGTGAAGAGCGGGAGCAGGCCGATCAGTGCGTGCTCCGCCGCGTGCACCGCGCCGAGGACCTGGTGCGGTTCGATCCCGGCCGCGGCGAGCGCGCCCTCCGAGAGCGTGTACCAGCACGCGCGGGTGGGGAGCGTGTCGGGCGGGAGGTCGAGCGGCACGACTTCGATGGTCGCGTTGGTCGAGGCGCGCTTGCGCTGGTACGCCAGGATCGTGTTGGTGACGTCGACCGAGCCCAGGTGCGCCCAACCGGCACCGCAGGGCACCCGCTCGTCCTCGCGGGTGATGGCGATGTCGATGTCTTCGCGGGTCTGGGTGTACTCGTCGGCGTCGTCGGCCGGTTCCAGCCAGGCGAGGTGATCATCCAGGTCGAGGCGCTCGACCCGCCATTGCCGACCCTGGTGGAGGTAGAGCGCACCCGGATGCGCGACGTGGAAGACCCGGCTGGAGTCCACGGTGCCGATGAGACGTTCTTCGCCATCGTCGTCACGCCCGATGAGCCGGAACTCGAATGACGACCCGGTGCGTAGGCCGACGCGCCGCGCCGGTGGCTCGCGCCCGGCCCAGTACATCTTCCCGGCGCGGGGCTTGAGGTCCTCGGCGAGGACGAGCTCGCGCACCGCGTCATCGAGGCCGGGGCCGAACCACGCTTCGTCGCTGGGCTCCAACGGCAGCTCGTGTGCCGCGCACGCGACGTGCGGGCGGAGCACGAAGGGATTCGAGGGGTTGACGACCGCCGCTTCCGGGGTGCGTCCGAACAGCTCGGCCGGGTGCGCCGCGTACCACTGGTCGAGCTGGTCGTCGCCGGCGACGAGCACCGCTGCGGCGCGCCGTCCGGTACGTCCCGCGCGTCCCGCTTGCTGGCGCATGGACGCGAGCGTGCCCGGGAAGCCGTTGAGCACGACTGCGTCGAGTCCACCGACGTCGATCCCGAGCTCGAGCGCGTTCGTCGCCGCGACCCCGACGAGGCTTCCGTCCCCGAGTCGCCGTTCGAGCTCGCGGCGCTCCTCGGGGAGATAGCCGGCCCGGTACGCGGCGACGCGATCGGCCATCGACGGATCGTCCTGCTGGAGCCGCCGACGTGCTTGGGCCGCGACGAGCTCCGCGCCCCGTCGGCTCCGCGTGAACGCGAGCGTCGGGCGACCGTCGCGCACGAATCGTGCGAGCAGCTCGGAGGTCTCGGCGTTGGCGGAAGCGCGGCGCCCGGTGTGCTCGTCGAGCAGCGGCCGTTGCCACAGGCCGAAGCACCGCTCCGATTGCGGGGAGCCGTCGTCCTCGATCGCGTGGACGGGTGCGGCGCAGAGCGCGGCCGCGAGCTCGGCTGGATTGCCGATCGTCGCGCTCGCGAAGCAGAACGTCGGGTTCGACCCGTAGTGCGCGCAGACCCGCTGGAGCCGCCGCAGCACGTGGGCCACGTTGCTCCCGAAGATCCCGCGCAACGAGTGGAGCTCGTCGACCACGATCAGGCGGAGCCGCATCAAGAAGGTGGCCCAGCGGCGATGGAACGGGAGGATGCCCTGGTGCAGCATCTCCGGGTTCGTGAGCACGACGTTCGCGTGCTTCCGGGCCCAGGTGCGGTCGTCACTCGCGGTGTCACCGTCATAGGTCACCGCGTTCAGGCCGGGCACCAGCCACGAGCGCAACGAACGCAGCTGGTCCTGCGCGAGGGCCTTGGTCGGGAACATGAGCAATGCCGTGTCGGGGGCGTCACGAACGACCGCGTCGATGATCGGGAGCTGGTAGCAGAGCGACTTCCCCGACGCGGTGCCCGTCGCCACCACGATGTGCCGGCCGTCGTGCAGCGCATCGATGGCGGCGACTTGGTGGGTCCAGAGGCGGGTGATCCCTCGGGCGGTGAGCCGCTCGACCACCTCGGAGTGCAACGGCTGCGAGAGCTCCGCGGTGCGGGCCTCGCGGGCGGGGAGCGCTGTTCGGTAGATGAGCCGTCCCGTCAGCTCCGGATCGGAAGCGATCTCCGAGAGCGTGTCGCAGGCATCCATGCCGTCGACCCTAGGACCTGGATGTGACAGGACCCCCTAGTGAGTTTCGAGGACCGCGTCGTCGGCGAAGTCGGCGAACAGCTCGCGGGCGCCCGGGCCGAGGTCCAGGCGGGTGCCGCTGCCACTGGTGACCGGCACCACGACGTTCCGGACGTTCGCGGGGTCGATCGACAGGCCGAGCCGACCGAGCGTGTAGAGGTCGTCGATGCCGATGCCTTCGAGCTGGGTGTGCCGGCCGAGGTTGGCGAGCAGCTGCAACGTGCCGACCGGGCCGGTGTTCTGGGCGCGGAGCTGGGCGAGGGCCTGCGTGATGAGGTAGCCCTGGTTCTCGGATCGCTTGAGGTCTCCGGTCGGGAACTGGTGACGGTTGCGCGCGAACGCGAGTGCGGTCGCGCCGCTCATCTTCAGCGGCCCGGCCGGGAAGTGTGCGCCCGAGTTGGCGTCGTCCATGGCCTCGGGGACGTTGACCTGGAGCCCGCCCGCGTCGTTGACCATGTCGACGAAGCCGGAGAAGTTGGTGTCGATCGCGTAGGGGATCTGCACCCCGACCGCGTTGCTGAGCGTCTGGGCCTGGAGCGCGGCGCCGCCGTACACGTGGGACGCGTTGACCTTGTCCACCCCGTGGCCCGGGATCGGGAGCCCGGTGTCGCGCGGGAAGTCGAGGATGGTGGCCTTGCGCAGCGTCGGGTTCACGCCGATGAGGTGGATCGCGTCGCCACGGGTCGAGGTGTCGCCGGGCCGTCCGTCGTTGCCGATCGCCAGGATGAACACGGGCTGGCCGGGCGCGGGTGTGTAGTCGGCGGACGCGGTCTTGGTGACCGAGAACCAGACCGCGCCGGACGCGTACGGCAACCGGACGCCGTTCAGCCACAGCGCGAACCCACCGGCCAGCGCGAGCGCGATGACGAGCGGCACGGTCAGCACCGTGGTCACGAACGGATGGCGGCGCACAGTGCTGATCATGGAGCGGTCTTCTCCGTCGAGCTCGTCGTCGGCGCGGGGAGGCCGGCGCCGGTGCGGTTCACCGAGAGCCGATAGCTCATGATCTTCCATGCTCCGGCGTCACGCTTGAGCACCAGCTCCCCGGTCCGCACCACGCGCACCGGTCCGCCCGACGCCTTGGTGATCACGTCGAGGAAGAGCGTCGTGCCGACCAGATCGATCGCGCCGGTCGGGTCGCTCAACGCCACGATCGGTACAGGTGGCGTGGTGGCCTTCACGGTCGTCGTGGCCTTCGGCATGCCGTTGTCGACCACCGCGTCCGCGGCCGGTCCGATGAGCGCGGCAGCCGCCTCGGGCGTGAACAACGCCTTCAGATCGCCGACCGGCTTGCCGTGCAACGGATCGATCGTCGCGGCGATGACGTACTTGCGCAGGGTCTCGATGATCGCGGCACGGTCGGCAACGGCGAGCGTGCCCGGCGCGCCGGCCGCCGCGACCTCGACGGGTCCCGCGGTGAGCTTCAGCGTGGAGCCGCTCGGCGCCGCGGTCTTGGCGGCGTGGCTGTCGCTCCCGCCCGAGCATGCAGCCAGCGAGATCGCCAGCACGGCCAACAGCAGCGCAGCGGGCGCGCGGAGACAACGGGGTGTGGAATCCATGACCCGTTCAGGATGCCATGTGGAGGGGGGTCCGATGGAGTCAGGGAAGAGGTTGATCAGTGCCGAGTGAGCATCTGGCGCACCTGGTCCTCGGATTCCGGGGTCACCAGCGCCAGAACCTCGTCACCCGCCTGCATCACCGTGTCGCCGCGAGCGATCACGACATGGTCATCACGGATGATCGCGACAAACGTCGCATCACGCGGAACGTCGAGGTCACGGATCGCCTGGCCGACGACGGGAGCATCCTCGGCCAAGGTCACCTCGACCAGACCGACCTGGCCGCCTTCGAGCTGGAACAGCCGGACGAGTCGCCCGACGCTCACGGCTTCGTCGACGAGCGAGGTGATCAGGTGCGGGGTGGATACCGCGATGTCGACCCCCCAGGTCTCGTTGAACATCCACTGGTTCTTGGGATGGTTGACGCGCGCGATGACTCGGGGGACGGCGAACTCCTGCTTGGACAGCAACGAGACGACGAGGTTGTCTTCGTCGTCGCCCGTCGCCGCGACCACCACGTCGCAACGCTCGAGGCCGGCCTCCTTCAGCATGGAGACCTCGCACGCGTCCCCGACCTGCACCTCGATGCCTTCGATCGTCGGGAGCTTCGCCGCGACGACAGGGTCGCTCTCGATCAACAGCACCTCATGGCCGTTCTCGACGAGCGCGTTCGCGATGAAGCCGCCGACACTTCCTGCTCCCGCGACTGCGACGCGCATCAGTGGTGCACCGCGTCGTCGGTTCCGCTCAGGCGGGCTTGCAGCGCGTCGACGCCGGTCGCCTCCATCATGAAGTGCAGGACGTCACCCTCCTGGCCGACGAGGTCGGGTTCGACGACGCGCGCCGAGCCGAGCCGGGTGACCGCGACGATCACGAAGCGGCCGGGCTCGTCGAGGTTCGAGAGCCGCTGGCCCGCCCACGCCGCGGGCAGGTCGCGCTCGACGAGCGAGACCTTGCCACTCGCGTCGGTCCAGTCTGCGGGATGGTCGCCGGGAAGCAGCCGGCGGACCACCTGGTCGGTCGTCCAGGACACGGTGGCCACCGTGGGGATGCCCAGCCGCTGGTAGATCGCCGCCCGGCGGGGGTCGTAGATGCGGGCCACCACCCGGTCGACCTCGAAGGTCTCGCGGGCCACCCGGGCCGACATGATGTTCGAGTTGTCGCCGCTCGTCACCGCGGCGAGCGCGCCCGCATCCTTGACGCCGGCCTCCTCGAGCGTGTCCCGGTCGAAGCCGAAGCCGACGATGCGGTAGCCGCCGAACCCCGTCGGCAGTCGTCTGAACGCGTCCTTACGCTTGTCGATGACTGCGACGGTGTGACCCTGCTTCTCCAGAGTGCCGACCAGCTCGCTACCTACCCGGCCGCACCCCACCACGACGACATGCACCCTGCGCTCCACTGATCTCGGTTTGCCCCGGGAGATGCTAACGGCCGCGCGGGGAGGAAACCGACTTGTCCTGATCGTTCCCGCGGGCCCGCGGAGGTGCTTGACTTGCGCCCAATGCGCACGATCAATTCTCAGCAGACCGGGACGGAGCCGCGGACTGGTCCGCGACCCTTCCCGGCGAAGGCACCGGTCGACCTGCCCGAGAGCCGGCGCTACCGGCTGAAGAAGCGGTTGCTCGGCCCGCCACTCGACTCCGATCAGCTCGAGCACGAGCGGCTCGGCATCCCGACCGCGCTCGCGGTGTTCTCGTCCGACTGCATCTCTTCCTCCGCGTACGCAACCGAAGAGATCCTGCGGGTGCTGTTCGTCGCGGTGGGCGTCGCGGCCTTCAGCCTCGTCGTCGGCATCACGGTCGCGATGCTCGGTGTCCTCTTCTTCCTGATCCTCTCCTACCGCGAGACGATCAGGGAGTACCCCCCCGCAGGTGGCGCGTACATGGTCACGCGCGACAACTTCGGCCTGCTCCCGGCACAGGTCGCCGGAGTGTCGCTGCTCACGGACTACGTCCTGA
>JADGON010000100.1 GCA_017882945.1 Acidimicrobiia bacterium
GCCGGACACGGGTCGCACGCTCTCGAGCTACCCCGGGGTCGGGAGCAGCCACTCCGAGAGATCGCCGAGATCGTCGGTCGGTCCACGGAACGCGACCGTCCCCTTCGTCAGCACCGCGACCTCGTCGGCGATCTGGAGCGCGTGACCGACGTACTGCTCGACGAGCAGCAACGTCGTTCCGGCATCGCGCACCGCGGCGAGGTTGCGGTACACCTCGTCGATGATGATCGGGGCGAGACCCAGCGACAGCTCGTCCGCGATCAGGAGGCGGGGCGGGTGGACGAGGACGCGCGCGAGCGAGAGCATGCGCTGCTCCCCACCGGAGAGCGTGCCGGCGACCTGCTTGCGCCGTTCGCCGAGGCGCGGGAAGAGCTCGTACGCGCGGTCGAGCGCGGCGGACGCGCCGCGGCGCCCGAACTCGCGCCGGAACGAGAGCACGAGGTTCTCTTCGACGCTCAGTGACGCGAACACCGAGCGACCCTCGGGCGCGTGGACGATCCCGAGCCGCGCGATGCGGTACGCGCGGAACTTGTCGATGCGAACCCCTTCGAAGAAGACTTCGCCGCTCGTCGGGCGGACGAGACCCGAGGCGATGCGGGCGATCGTCGTCTTGCCCGCGCCATTCGACCCGAGCAGCGCGAGCACCTTGCCCTCGGCGATCTCGAGCGACACGTCGAAGATCGCGCGGAACGGCCCGTAGCCCGCGCTCACGTCGCGCAGCTCCAGCAGCGGCACCGGGGGGATGCGCGAGGGCCCGGTCACACGCGCTCTCCCAGGTACGCGCGCCGGACCGCGTCGTCGGCGAGCACGTCCGCGGTCGGCCCGGCCGCGATCAGGTGGCCGAAGTCGAGGACCGAGAGCCGAGTCGAGAAGCTGCGGACGAACTCGACATCGTGCTCGACGAGGAGCACCGCGGTCCCCCGCTCGGCCTGCACCGCGCGCAGGGTCTCCGCGAGCGACTCGGTCTCGTGCGCGTCGAGGCCCGACGAAGGCTCGTCGAGCAGCAGCAGCTTGGGCTCGGTCATCAGGGCCCGCCCGACCTCGACGAGGCGCGCCCGGCCGAGGCTCAGTGCTTCGACGGGACTCTCGGCCACATCCTCGAGGCCGAGCAGCGTCAGGGTCCGGTCCGTGCGCTCGTTCTCGTCCACCGTCGGCTTCGAGAGGTTGAGGACGTCCTTCCAGAACCGACCGGTGCCGAGCCGCGCCCGCTCTGCCACCAAGAGGTGGTCCCGGACGGTCATCCCCGTGAACAGCTCGATGCGCTGGAACGTCCGGGCGAAGCCGAGTCGCGCGCGCCGGTAGACCGGGTACCGGGTGATGTCCTTCCCGTCGAACAGGACCTCGCCGGCTTCGGGTTTGAGCAGCCCGAGGAGGCAGTTGAAGAACGTCGTCTTCCCCGCGCCGTTGGGCCCGATCAGCCCGACGGCCTCGCCGTCCTCGACCGTGAGCGAGACGTCGTCCAGCGCGGTGATGCCGGAGAACCGCTTGGTCACATCTCGGGCCTCGAGCAGGCTCATGACTTCACCGCGAGCGGCTGGCTCGGCGAGGGAGACTGCCCGTCGCCGGACTGATCGGGCGCCGACCGCGCTCGTCGGGCCGCCAACCGGTCGTACTGGCGTTGGAAGAACGCCAGCGACTGTCGCTTCCCGGCCTCGAGGGTTCCCTCCGGGTGGCGGGCGTACTGGATCGCACCGAGGCCGAAGAGGATGAACGCCCAGGTCGAGGACACGCCCAGCCAATCCGAGAGGATGACGGGCAGGATCGTGAACGCGGCGCCGGCGTTGATCGCACCCTCCACGGTGCGCGCGGCGGTGGACACGACCACCACCACGAAGACGAAGCCGAGCTCGAAGCGGAAGTCGTCCGGGTTCGCGATGCCGTTCTTCATCGACAGCAACCCTCCGCCGAGCCCCGCGATGCCTGCGGACAGGGCGAAGGCCACGATCTTCGCCTTCGCCGGATTGATGCCGATCGACTGCGCCGCGGTCTCACTGCCGCGCAGCGCGTCGAGGTAGTGGCCGGTGGTTCCCCGGCGCACGAAGATCACGAGCATGCTCACGAGGACGAGCACGATCAGGCAGAACACGAAGAACGACTTGTTGTTCGAGAGGTCGAACGGTCCGATGATCGGGCGCGGGACGTTGACCCGCTTGATGCCTCCACCGATCCATCCCACCGGAACCAGGACGTTCTCGAACATCAGCGCGAACGCGAGCGTCGCCAGGGACAGGTAGATGCCGGCGAGTCGCAGCACCGGGATCGCAAGCAACGCACCCACGGCGGCCGCCAGGACCGCGCCGGCGAGCATCCCGACCAGCACGTTGAGGCCGACAGCGGTCGCCAGCTGCGCGGTGGTGAAGCCACCGATTGCTGCGAACGTCACCTGGCAGAGCGAGATCTGGCCGCCCATGCCGGTGATCACGGTGATGGACAAGAAGATCACCGAGTACACGAGCGTGCCCGTGAGCAGGGAGAGCCAGAACGCGTCCGCCCGGAACAAGATGACGTAGACCATGAACGCGACGAACACGACACCGAAGATGTGGGTGGAGCGGGTGAGCATCGCGCTGCGGCTCGCCGAGGCCAGCGATGGCGGCGGCGGATCGGCTCCGGACAGGGGGTCCGTGACCTCGCGCCGGTTGCGCAGCCCCGGCCAGAACAGCAGCAGGAGGAACAGCACGACGAACGGCATCGACGGCTTCAGGTCTTTCGCGATCAGGCTCGCCGGCGGCAGGTACCCGGCAAGGAGCTGTTGGGCGATCCCGAGCAGGATGCCGCCGAGCAGGGCCATCGGGATGTTCGTGAGGCGAGCGAACGCAGCGGCGGCGATCGCGGACACCAGCAGGGTCGTGAAGTCACCGACGTTGAGCGACGCCGAGAACGGAGCGAGCAGCACGCCCGCCAACCCGGCCATCGCGCTCGACAGCATCCAGGCCGCCGAGCTCGAGCGATCGGCATTGACCCCGGCGAGCTCGGTGAGGCGCGGGCTCTCCACCACCGCGCGCATCTGCAGACCGATCGCGGTCCACCGGAACAGCGCGACGAGCGCCAGCACCGCGACGACGGTGCTCACGAGGATCGCCATCTGGCGGCCGTCGAGCGTGTAGTCCCCGAAGAACCGGTAGAGCGCGTTGTCGTCCCACCAGATGCCGGTGATGCCGAAAGCCTGGCCCGGACCGAGCCAGATCTGGATGATCTGGGGCAACGCGACTGCGAGGCCGAGCGCCGAGACCAGCTTCGCGATCGGTGACACCCCCCGGAGGTACCGGAACACACCCCGGTCGAGCACGAACCCGAGCAGCGGCGAGATCACGAACACCACGAAGACGAACGCCGGGATGATCGGCCAGCCGTGGCGGACGTGGACGTCGTAGTACACCGCCGCGGCGAGAAACGCCTGTGCCCCGAACGCGAGGTTGAAGACTCCCGATGTCTTGTAGGTGAGCACGAGGCTCACCGCGACGAGCGCGAACACGCATCCCACGGGGATGCCGAGGATCACGTACCGGATGAGCTCTTGCACTACGGCTGCCTGGACGCGATCAGGGTCGGGGCGGGAGTCGCACTAGACGTTCGTGGCCTTGGCCGGCAGGGTCTTGGGTTGGTCCGGGAGGCACACGAACGGCTTGTTCGGGACCGCGAAGACGGGCACGAACTTGCCGTTCTCCACCTTGAGCCACGCGGTGCACGCCTGGTCATGGGTGATGTTGTGCTCCTTGGTCCAGTTGCGGGGGGAGATGAGCCCGTCGGCGGTGTAGTCGGTCAGCTTGTTCAGCGCGTCGATGACCTTCTGGCGCGTGAACTGGGGCCCGGCGAGCTTCAACCCGGTGTAGAGCTGCGCCGCCGAGATCCAGCCGTGCATCGCGGTCTCGTTCTTCGTGTAGCCCTTCTTGTCCATCCACTTGTTGAACTGGACGAGCCCCGGGGGCGGCGGCTGGCTCTGGAACGGCGCGAACTGGAGGCCGACGTAGTCCCCCTGGAAGAAGTCCTTGTTCGCGCTGATCAGGCCGGCGTCGTAGCCGTTGGGGAGGTACTGGGTCGCCTTCATCCCCTGCTTGCGCATCTCCTTGGCCAGGTTCAGCGTGGCGGTGGTGTCCATGCAGGTGGTGACGAAGTCCACGCCCGCGTCCTTCATCTTGCCGACCTCGACGCTGAAGTCGGTGACCCCGAAGGACAAGCTCTTGCTGAGGAACCCGACGGTCGCGGTCGGGTACGCGTCGAAGGACTTCTTGACTCCGTCCGCGCACTGCGCCGAGTTGGAGACGTTGTAGGCGAGCACGCCGATCTTCTTCTTGCCCAACCGCTTGGCCAGGAACGGCAGGGTCGTGCTGACACAGCCGTTGCAGAGGGCGCCGGCGTTGCTGCCGAAGAGGTTCTTCGCGCCGGTCCACTCGTCGTTGATGTTCCAGCCGAAGGCCGGCACGTTCTGGTCCACGAGAGGCTTCGCCCCGCTGAAGGCCAGGATCGTGGCGATCGGCGCGACCGCGAAGACGTTGTCCTGCGCCAGGAGCGCCTCGACCTGCTGCTGGTTCTGGCCCATCTGGTCATCGCGCTCGGACACGAGCTGGAGCTTGCGCCCGTAGATCCCGCCCTGGCTGTTCACCATGTCGAAGTACGCATTGACCCCGTCGAACGACGACGCGTACGGGCCGTTCAGCAGGTTCGTCTTCGACGCCACCCCGCCGACCCTGATCGTGTCCTTGGTGACCCCGGGCTGGTCGACCGTGGAGCTGCTGGCTCCACCCCCCGTGGTGCTCGTGCTGCCGGACTTCTTCGTATCCGACGCGTTGCTGCACGCCATGGCGACGAGCGTGAGCACCGCCAGCACCGCGATGAGTCGAACTCGCATCAAGTACCCCCCGAATCGGACCAGACGCTGAGACCTGACTCTAACGTCAGGTTGCGGACCCCACCAGGCATGCCGATCCTGTCCGGCTTTCGGCGTCCGGTGCGCTCGGGTAGACATGCGCGCATGCGCGGCACGCTGGTCACCTTCCACGCCCACCCCGACGACGAGGCGATCGCCACCGGCGGCGTGATGGCGAGGGCCTCGGCCGCCGGCCATCGAGTGGTGCTCGTGCTCGGCACCGACGGCGAGCTCGGCGAGGTCGCGCCGGGTGTGCTGGGCGAAGGTGAGGCCCTGGCGTCCCGGCGCGCCGAGGAAGTCGCGCGGGCGGCCGAGATCCTCGGCGTCAGCCGGGTCGCGTTCCTCGGCTACGGCGATTCCGGCATGGCCGGCGAACCGACGAACACCGCGCCGAACGCGTTCGCCGCGGCCCCGGTCGACCAGGCCGCCGAGCGGCTCGTCGCGATCCTGCAAGAAGAGGAAGCCGAGGTCCTCACCGTCTACGACGAGAACGGCGGGTACGGGCACCCCGACCACATCCAGGTCCATCGGGTCGGGATTCGGGCCGCAGCGCTGGCACGAACCCCGCGCGTCTACGAGTCGACCCTCAACCGTGACCACGTGCTCGAGCTGATGCGGAACCGGGCCGCCGAGATGGGCGAGATCCCGGACGCGCCGGACCCCGACGACTTCACGATGGGCTCGCCGGCATCGGCGATCACGACGACCGTGGACGTGGGCGACTTCGTGGGCCAGAAGCGGGCGGCGATGCAGGCGCACGCCAGCCAGATCCCGGAGGACTCCTTCTTCCTCCAGCTGCCGCCCGACGCGTTTCGCGAGGCCTTTGGCTACGAATGGTTCATCCGACGGGGAGAGCGGCCCCGTACGCACGAGACGTGGTTGTTCGACCGCTGACACACGCCCAAAGCTCCCGGGGGGAAGCAATGCGCAGGTCACGAAGGCTCGTCGCCGTCATGGTCGCCGTCATCGGGATGGTCACAGCGAGCGCGACGTTGGCGGCCGGCACTGCTGGCGCCGCGACCAAGAAGCCGGTCGCGGCCTTCGCGAAGTCCGGCCCGTATGCAGCCGGCGTCAAGACCCTGACGATTGGCGACCGCAAGGTCGAGGTCTGGTACCCGGCGGCGCGCAGCTCGGTGAAGGGCAGGCACCGCGACACCTACAACATCTCGAAGTACCTGCCTCCGGCGTTGCAGGACCTGCTGACGTCCAAGAACGTCAAGGCTCCCTTCACCACGGACGCCTACCGCAACGTGCGACCGAGCACCAAGGGCCCGTTCCCGCTCGTGCTCTTCAGCCACGGGTTCAGCGGCTGGCGCGAGCAGTCGACGTTCCTCACCACCCACTTGGCGACGTGGGGATTCGTGGTCGCCTCCCCCGACTTCCTCGAGCGCGGCCTGGGCTCCCAGCTCGGTGTGCCCGTGGCCACTCCGCGCACCGAGGACGACGTGCTGAACGCCGCGATCGCCGCGACGCGCGCGGCGTTCCCCAAGATCGTGCGCAAGGGCAAGTTCGCGATCGTCGGTCACTCGGCCGGCGGCGGGACCGCGATCAAGTACGCGAGGAACCCCAACGTGCTCACGTACATCCCGATGTCGGCCGCACCGTTCGCGGTGAACGGGGCTGCCGCACCGGTGCCGCCCGACAAGCCGTCGATGTACATCACCGGCCGCCAAGACGGCATCGCGAGCTTCGACCGGGTCAGCGCGGCGTACAAGACCGTGCCGGCGCCCAAGCGCTTCGTCGTCATCGACGGGTCCGGCCACCTCAACGCGATGAGCGACATCTGTGAGATCGGCAAGGGCGGTGGCGGCATCGTCGCTCTCGCAGAGCAGGCCGGCATCCCGGTTCCCGCGAACCTCGCGCGCCTCGGCACCGACGGGTGCAAGGCGCCCGCGCTCTCATCGACGAAGGTCTGGCCGGTGACCCGCCACTTCGTCACCGCCCAGCTGCGCTACGAGTTCAAGCTGGACAAGCACCCGATCGGGCTGGAGCCGGGCGTCGTGAAGGCGTTCCTCCCGGTCAAGGTCACCTACGTGCAGACCCTGCAGCGGTAGGCGGCTACTCCGACGGTTCGGCGTCTCGCGCGAGCTTGACCAGCTCGGCGAGTGCCTCGGGGACCTCTGCGGCGAGACGCCACAGGTCCGGCACGACCTCACGGCAGGCCATGAAGCCGATGTCGACGCGATCCCGGTAGCTCATCGCGGTGACGTTGAGGCCGGCACCATCGAAGACCGGCCCCATCGGGTACATGTCGACGAGACGCGCACCGGCCATGTACAGCGGGAACTGCGGTCCCGGCACGTTCGACACGACGAGGTTGTGGATCGGCGGGTGCCGATCCGCGAGCCGGAGCTGACCGTAGAGCCGCGCCCCGCGCGCCAGCATCGCCGGCGCCGCGAGCTCGGCCCACTCCTCCAGGGTGTTGCCGCCGATGTCGGCGTGGACCTGCTTCGCCCCGCTCATCGTCGCCTGGACCGCCGCCAGCCGCTCGAGGGGATCGTCGAGGTCGGTCGAGAGCTGCGTGAACATCGCGGAGACGCGGTTGCCCAGCTGCTTCTCGTCCATGCTGCGCACCGAGGTCGGGATCACCGCGACGAGCGGACGGTCCGGCAGCTCGTCGCGCTCGACGAAGTACCGGCGGAACGCGCCCGAGAGCACGGCGAGCACGACGTCGTTCACGGTCGCGCCGAACGCGTCCTTCACGACCTTGACGTCGTCGAGTGACATCGCGCTGAACGCCACCTGCCGGTGCGGAGTGATCATGACGTTCCAGCTGAGCCGCGGTGCGGTGAACGGTACGCCGGTTTGCACGTCCTCGTTCCGCATGCGCGTCACCAGACGCGCCAAGGACTTGCCGAGATGCACCGTCGCTCGCGCCATCCGCACCGGCCGACGCGCGATCGACGCCATCGACGCGCCGATCATCTCGACGTCGGTCGGGACCCGGTCAGCCTTCCAGGGCTCCTCGGAGCGGTCGACCGCGGGAACGGGCGTCGGCTCGAGATCCACCAGGCTCGCGAGCACCTCCACACCGGACGCGCCGTCGATCGCCGCGTGGTGCACCTTGGCCACCAACGCGACGTGACCGTGCTCGAGGCCTTCGACGACCCACATCTGCCAGAGCGGACGATCGCGATCGAGCTGCCAGCCCGCGACCTCGCCGACGAACGCCGCGAGCTCACGCTCGCCACCGGGCGCCGGCAGCGCAACCTGGCGGACATGGAAGTCGAGATCGAAGCCGGGATCCTCGATCCAGAGGGGATGGTGCAGACCGAACGGCACGCGCACGACCCGGCGCCGGAACGGCGGCAGCGTGCCAATGCGGTTCTCGATCAGCCGCTTCATGACCACCGCATCGAATCCGCCGGGCAGCTCGGTCGGGTCCAGGATCGCCACCAGGATGAGGTGCATGTGGTTGCTCGGCGTCTCGAGCGAGAGGAAGGCCGCATCGAGTCCGGTCAGACGTTCCACGTCGCGAGCGTACCGCTGCGGGCGCCAGCAGGAGCGGGGCGGAGTGGGTATCCCGGAGCGACCCGAGGGGCTGGCAGAATGAGGAGATGTCGTGGCTGTTCCTCGTCGTCAGCATCGTGGGCGCCACGCTGACGTTCAACGCGTTCCGCCCGTCGTCGCGCTGGCAGCTGCTGGGCTTGAGCTTCTTCGCCGCCTGGCTGACCGGCGAGCTCGCGGTGTGGAACATCGTCTGGCAGGCGGTCGCGACGGCCGCGTTCATCGCGGCCGGCGCGCTCGACGAGTGGCCCGGCTGGCTCGGGCTCGCAATCACGCTCGCGTCGTGGGTGGGCCTCGTCGTCATCACCGCGGTGTCGCGCCGCTCCAGCCTCGCGTTCGATGCTGCCCTCACCGACGGGATCGGACTCGATCCCTCCGATCCCCGGAAGGCGCGCTGGCGCCAGGCCGTGTTCCCCTTCTTCTTGCGGGACGGGCGGGTCGAGCGCATCAAGAACCTCGAGTACGGATCCTTCGGGCGGCGCAACCTGCTCGACGTGTACCGCCCCCGGGCCCGGAGCGCGTCGAGCTCCCCCGCACCGGTGCTGCTGCAGATCCACGGCGGCGCGTGGGTCATCGGGGACAAGAACCAGCAGGGCCTGCCGCTCATGCTGCACCTCGCAACCGAAGGCTGGGTGTGCGTCGCCATCAATTACCGGCTCAGCCCGAGGGCGACCTGGCCCGAGCACCTGGTGGACTGCAAGCGCGCGCTCGCCTGGGTGCGCGAGCACATCGCGGAGTACGGCGGTGATCCCGACCTCATCTGCGTGACCGGCGGATCCGCCGGCGGCCACCTCGCCGCAATGACCGCATTGACCGCGAACGAGCCGCAGTACCAGCCCGAGTTCGAGTCCGCGGACACCTCCGTCGCTGCGTGCGTCCCCTTCTACGGCGTCTACGACTTCAACGCGATCTTCGACGGCAGCCGCGCGAGCGACCGCGCGGCGCGGCTCCTCGCCCGCTGGGTGATGAAGACGACACCCGATGCCGACCGTGCGGCCTTCGAAGCTGCGTCGCCGGTGAACCACCTCCGGCCCGACGCGCCGCCGTTCTTCGTGATCCACGGCACGAAGGACAACCTCGCGCCCGTCGCCGAGGCGCGCACGTTCGTCGAGCGGCTGCGCGAGGCCTCCGCCTCGCCGGTCCTCTACGCCGAGGTGCCCGGCGCGTCCCACGCGTTCGACGTCTTCTACTCGACCCGTACGAGCAACGCGGTCAGTGCCGTCGATCGCTTCCTGGCCTGGATCGTGGATCAGCACCAGCCCGGGACGCCAGACCGTGCGCCCGAATCGGTGGGCCTCGCCGAGGCACTCGAGCCGGTTCCTCCCGAGCCGGTCGAGGCCGAGCGCTAGGAGCCCGGACTCGTGCCGCGCCGGATGATCCGGACCTTGAACGGGATCGACCGATCCGAGGACCACGGTGCGTACGGCGCCACCAGCAGGCCGGCCAGGGTGACGAGCGGGACGTCGTAGTTGACCCGCCAGCCCGCGAAGTCGTGCCAGGCCTGATCACGGTCGGCCACCAACGGCACGCCGGCCGCCTCGAGCTCGCGGCACGCCTGCTCCCACTCGTCGCGGCTGATGCTGATCGGGTCGTCGGGCGACGGGTCGTCGGGGTGCGGCATGTGGAAGAACCGGGCGATGGAGCGCAACGCGGTGAACCCCGAGCGGATGCACAGGCTGGCCATCGGCTGGTTCGGCACGTCGATCGTCGAGTTCACCAGCGACGCGGCGTCGAGCACCGTGCCGGCCGCGGTGACCCAGGACCGATCGGGCTCGGGCGAACGGAAGAAGTTGAGGAACGGCAGCGAGGTGTGGGTCTCCTGGAGCTCGGCGAACCAACGCTGCCACTCGACCCAGACGTCGTCGAGGTTGTCCAGCCGACCGATCAGGTGCGCGCGCCGGAGCAGGTCGACCGCGCTCGGCGGCGTTCCCGCCCGCGCCGACATGTGCGCGACCAGCACCTCGCGGCGCGAGAACGCGCCGTAGATCGTCGGCAGGTACGCGATCAGGAGGGCCAGCAGACCGAGCCCGATGCCGGCCTGGACGAATCCCAGCGTCGCGGCCCAGAAGCCGACGGGTGGCTCGAAGCCCAGCGTGAACATCGACGAGCCGCTCTGGATGAATGCTTCCTTCCAACCGACGCCCTCGACGGAGACGAAGATCATCGTGAAGCCGGCCAGGACCATGACCATCCAGAGGATCACCAGGACGAACATCGCGACCGGGCCGTAGAGCGCCATCGCGCGGTCCCGGGCCTCATAGGTCTTCGCCCAGTGCGTGCGAAGATCGAACACCTTCCGCACCATCACGCTGACGAAGCGGGTGAAGCGCACCACCACCCCGCGCGGCAGGACGAAGGTACGCATCGCGGAGTCGATCACGACCGCCACCAGCAGAACTCCGGCGGCGAAGAGCACAACGTCTCTGAGGACATCCATCGGAGCGCCGGTCCTACTCTTCGGCCGGGCGGGCCCGGGAACGCTTGCGTTCGGAGCGCTGGCGCTTGTCCTTCAGGCGCTTCTCCTTCGCCGAGCGCTTGACCCGCGTGGGGACGCGGGGCCGCTCGACCCGCAGTGCGGCGGCGAGCCGTTCCGCCATGCGCTCCAGCGCCAGCTCCCGGTTGCGGTGCTGGGAGCGGGAGTCCGAGGCGACCACCCGGACCACCGGGCCGAGGCGCTCGATCAGACGGGCCCGCTGGCGCGGACCGAGCGACCGGGAGGCCGCGACGTCGAAGCTCAGCTCCACCCGGGTGTTCGCGGTGTTCGCGTGCTGGCCCCCCGGGCCACCCGCGCCCGTGAACCGCCACTCCAGCTCATCGAGGCCGATGATGCACGACCCGCTGACGCGCAACCGATCCGTGGGCACGCACCGACCGTATCGCCCGGAGATCCACCCTCCGGTGACCGGCACGATGCGCGCATTGGTGCCAGTGTGGTGGGTGGGTGTGGTTGACAACGGTGATCCCGCTTCTTAGGTTGCGGGCCACCAGCACCACGTCAGCGTCAACTCATTGTTCAGCGGCGAGTCGGGGCAATGCCCGGCCACACGGGGGGACCATCGTGCGACACAGCATGCGACCGCGTCGACGGACGCTCACGTTCTTGGCTCTGCTCGCGAGCTTCGCGCTCGTCGCGTCGGCGTGCGGGAGCTCGGGCGGAAGCGGCAAGACCACCGGCACGACGTCCTCCTCGGGCAAGCCGGTCTCCGGCGGAACCCTGACCTACGGCCTCGAGGGCAAGACGACCGACTTCTGTGTCCCGTCGGCCCAGTTCGCGATCTCCGGGATCATGGTCGTCACCGCGGTCTACGACACGCTGACCGCGCCGACCCAGGACCCGA
>JADGON010000419.1 GCA_017882945.1 Acidimicrobiia bacterium
AGCGAGCACGACGCCGGCGACCACGTCATCGTCGTCGGCCGGGTGCACGAGCTCGGTCTGACCGCGGACGCGGGGCCGCTGCTGTTCTACCAGGGTCGCTACGGCCGCCTGCTGGGCAGCGACTAGCGGTCGGATCCGCCGCGGCGACGGGGCCGGCTGCGACGGTCGATCTCGGCGCCGACGCAGAACAACCCGGTGGCGGCTGACGCGCTGACCCCGGCGACGATGATCGCGAGCAGCGTCGCGATCGCGTCCAGGCCGCCGAGCAACAGCAGTGTCGCGACGACCAGCGCGCCGAAGACGCACAGGGCCTGCGCCCGGGCTCCCGCCGCCGTGTCCCAGCCCTGCGGCGCGCCGAGCCGGGGGGCGAGGACCACCCGCCAGAACCGGGGCGTCGGCCCGCGGGGCCCGAACGCGGCGTCGAGACCGGGGAGCACGGCCGCCGCCGGGATCATCCAGTGCAGCGAGAAGACGAAGCCGGCGAGCAGGATCACGGTGACCGCGCCCTGCTGGAGGCGCAGGATCCGGGCGTCGACATCGGGCACCGCCCGACCCTACAACCGGGTTCTTCGGGGCCACCGAGAGCGCGAAGAGTGGCTTCAGGCTCACTCTCAGTGGGTCGATACGCTTGAAGCCTTCAGCGGGACACAAGGGACGAGCAGGACCATGGAACCCAGCACACAACGATCCGGGGCGGTGTAACCGGTCGATGGACGTCTCGATGCTCGGCTCGGCCGAGGTGCTGCGCGGCTCGGTCGGCGACGTCGCCCGCCAACGCGAGTCGCACCGGCGCCGGCGCATCCTCGAGATCGGCATCGTCCTCGCGGCGATCGCGCTGTTCCTCTACTGGCGCTTGCTGGGAGGGAACCCGGTCCGGCTGGGTTGGCCCAACCTCAGCGTTCCCGCGGGTCTGCAGGAGTACCTGCCCGGCCTGATCCTCGTGGTGGTGCTGGGCGGGGTCCTGATCGTGCCGCTCGCGGCCGCCGGCCGGTCGCCGCACACGCTCTACCGGCCGAGCGAGATTCCCGTCACGCTCGACGACGTCGTCGGGCTCGGGATCGTCCGGGACGAGGTCATCAAGACCCTCAACCTGTTCCTCGCGTACCGGACCTTCCGCGACACCATGGGGGGCACTCCCCGCCGCGCCATCCTGTTCGAGGGCCCGCCGGGCACCGGCAAGACGTACATGGCGAAGGCCATGGCGCGCGAGGCCGCGGTGCCGTTCCTCTTCGTCTCGTCGAGCGCGTTCCAGTCGATGTACTACGGCCAGACCAACCGCAAGATCCGGTCCTACTTCAAGGCGCTGCGCAAGACCGCGCGTCGAGAGGGTGGAGCGATCGGCTTCATCGAGGAGATCGACGCGATCGCTGGCGCGCGCTCAGGAATGAGCCGCGCGACCGGCATCGATTCCGAGTCGGGTCGCAGCGTCTCGCGTGCCGCGGGCGAGGGGATCAGCGGCGTGGTCAACGAGCTGCTGGTGCAGATGCAGTCCTTCGACGACGCGACTGCCGGAAGCCGGGTGCGCGGCTGGGCGATCGACCGCATCAACCGGTACCTGCCCCCGCCCCGCCAGATCCAGAAGCGTCCACCGATCGGGGCCAACATCCTCGTCGTGGGCGCGACGAACCGCGCCGCGGACCTTGACCCCGCGCTGCTGCGTCCGGGCCGGTTCGACCGCTCGATCTACTTCGGTCTGCCGGGCCGGGGCGGGCGCCGCGAGATCATCGACTACTACCTGAACAAGAAGGCGCACGTCCCCGAGCTCGACAAGGACGAGCGCCGCGACCAGCTCGCGGCCATGACGTTCGGGTACTCCCCGGTCATGATCGAGCACCTCTTCGACGAAGCCCTGGTCTGGTGCCTGCGCGACGGGCGCGAAGCCATGGAGTGGCCCGACGTCCAGCAGGCGAAGCTCACGGAGGAGATCGGGCTCGCCCAGCCGGTCGAGTACACCGTCGAGGAGAAGCGGTTCATCGCGACCCACGAAGCCGGTCACGCGGTCGTCGCGTATCTCGTCGGCGTGGGGCGCAAGCTCGAGGTGCTGAGCATCATCAAGCGCCGCGACGCGCTCGGACTGCTCGCGCACTCGGACACGGAGGAGCGCTACACGCGCACGCGCTCCGAGCTGATCGCGAGCATCCAGATCAACTTCGGTGGCATGACCGCGGAGGAGCTCTTCTTCGGTGAGTCGGGCACCGGACCGGGTGGCGACCTGACCAGCGCGACGACGTTGGCCGCGCAGATGGTGGGTTCCTTCGGCATGGCCGGCACGTTGCTGAGCTTCGACGCGATCGAAGCCGGTCCGATCCGCCAGGGGATCGTCGGGAAGGTGCTCGGCGACGACGAAGCGCGTCGGTCCGTCGAACGGATCCTCGAACAGGCGAAAGCGGACGTGCGCAGCCTGCTCGACAACCACCGCCACCTCGTCGTCGCGTTGCGCGACTCTCTGCTCGAGAACGAGGAGCTCGTCGGCGACGAGATCCTCGAAGTGCTGCATCGTGCCGAAGCCGAGCTCGATGCCGGCAAGGCCCCCAATCCGTGATCGGAGCGCGATGATCCGGCGAGTCGAAGTTGACGGCGCAGTGGTCGTCGTCGGACCGGATGCGAACGAAGTGGGCGAGGCCGTGCGCGCGGCGGTGGCCCAAGGCGAACGGGTCGGTGCGCTGATCGGCTCGATGGACGATCCGGCGTTCCAGCGGGCGCTCGACGAGATGGTCGAGGAGCTCTACGGGCTCGGCGACTCCAATTCCTGACGGCTCCGTCAGGGGTCGCTGGTAGCCTCGCTCGCCGCCCCGAACGCACCCCGCGTCGGGGACGCGAGGGGTGATCGTGGACGCACAGAGCGGATCGGCGGGGGTCAGGTCGAAGGACCCCGCAGCCGAACGGGAGGCGCGACGCGCCGGCTGGCGCCTCATGTTCAGTGCTGTCCGACCGCAGCGTTGGTGGGTCGCCGGTGGCATCGGCGCCGGCGTCGTGTGGACCCTGGCCAAGCTCACCGTGCCCCTGCTCGCCGCGGCCGCAGTCGACGACGGGATGCGCACGGGCGACGGCGGCAAGGTCCTCACGCTCACGCTCGTCATGGTGGGAGTCGGAGTCATCCAGGCCGTCGCGACCGGGCTGCGCCGCTACGCCGCGTTCCGCATCGCGCTGCGCACCGAGACGGATCTTCGCCAGCGCCTGTTCGCACACCTCCAGCGCCTGCACTTCTCGTTTCACGACCAGTCCCAGACCGGCCAGCTGATGGCGCGGGCGAACACGGACATCCAGCAGGTCGAGACCGTCGTGATCCTGATCCCCCTCACTGCCGCGAGCTGCCTCACGATGGTCGGCGTCCTCACCATCATGGTGATCAAGAGCCCGGTGCTCGCGCTGCTCGGGCTCGGTGCGTTGCCGTTCCTCAACATCGCGGCGACACGGTTCAGCAACCGCATCGCGCCGGTGAACCTCGCGCTCCAAGAGGAGCTCGCGGACCTCTCGGGTGTGGTCGAGGAGAGCCTCGCCGGGGTCAGAGTGGTGAAGGGCTTCGGCGCGGAGCGCATGCAGGTGCGCCGGCTCGAGACCGAGGCGAAGAGCGTGCTGGATCAGTCGCTGGCCGCGGCGAAGCTGCGCGCCGGGTTCATCCCGCTCATCGACTTCCTGCCGACGCTCTCGCTGGTCGCGATCCTCTGGTACGGCGGCCACCAGGTGCTTGACGGCCAGCTCCAGGTGGGAGACATCCTCGCGTTCAACTTGTACATCCTGATGTTGATCTGGCCGCTGCGCATGATCGGCATGCTCATTGCGCAGGCCTCACGAGCGTCGGCGGGTGCCGGTCGAGTGCACGAGATCCTCGTCACCGATCCGGAGATCGTCGACCGGCCGGACGCGGTCGCGCTGCCCCCGGGCCCCGGCACCGTGACCTTCGAAGGCGTGCGGTTCGGGTACGGGCCCGGGCGCACGGTGCTGAACGGGCTCGACCTGACGATCCGCGGTGGTGAAGCGGTCGCGCTCGTCGGTGCGACCGGCAGCGGCAAGACCACCGTGGCGCGCCTGGTGCCGCGCTTCTACGACGTCGAAGCCGGTCGAGTGCTCCTCGACGGAGTCGACGTGCGCGACCTCAGCGTGCAGGAGCTGCGGAAGTCGATCGGGATCGTGTTCGAGGACACGTTCCTCTTCTCGGACAGCGTGCGCGAGAACATCGCGTTCGCGGATCCGGAGGCATCGCAGGACAAGGTCCGGCGTGCGGCGCGACTGTCCGGTGCGGAGGCGTTCATCGACGCGCTTCCCGATGGCTACGACACGGTGATCGGCGAGCACGGGTTCTCGCTGTCCGGTGGGCAGCGGCAACGCATCGCGATCGCCCGTGCGGTCATCGCGGACCCGCGGGTCCTGATCCTGGACGACGCGACTTCGTCGGTGGACCCGACCAAGGAGCACGAGATTCGCGCCGCACTCGGTGAGGTGATGGCGGGGCGGACGACGATCATCATCGCCCACCGACCGGCCACGATCGCGCTCGCGGATCGGGTGGTGCTCCTCGCCGACGGGATCGTCGTCGCCGAAGGAACGCACGACGAGCTGCTCGCGACGTCGGAGCGGTACCGGACGGTGCTGGCCGCGGCTGACTCGTCCGGTCCGGCGGCCGTCGAGGGGGCGCGGTCATGAGGGGTGGCTGGGTCGAGGGCGGGCCGGTCGACGAGGACTCGAAGCTCGATCGCGACCAGGCGCACCAGGTCATGCGCCGGCTGTGGCGTCTGCTGCGGCCGTACCGCGGGCAGATCGCACTCGCATCCGTGGTGCTCGTGGTCCAGACGTCGTGCCTGCTCGCCGGTCCCGCGCTTGTCCGTTACGGAGTGGACTCGGGCTTGACCGGCAACGACGCGAACGCGCTCGACATGGCCGCGATCGCGTTCCTCGTCGTCGCGGTGGTCGGGCTTGCGACCGGCCGGTCGGTCATCTGGCTCGTGAGCCGGACCGGTGAGCGGTTCCTGCAGGCGTTGCGCGAGCGGGTGTTCCGCCACCTCATGGGGCTGTCGATGGACTTCTACGAGCGGGAGAAGACCGGGCGGCTTGTCTCCCGCATGACCTCGGACATCGACGCGCTCCAGGAGCTCATCTCGCAGGGGCTCGTGATGTTCATCCAGAACATCCTCATCTTCTTCGGCGCGCTCATCGTCATCTTCATCATGAGCTGGGAGCTCGCGCTGTGCACGCTGGTCATCGTGCCGCCGGTGATCGTGGCGAGCCGGTGGTTCAGGCGCGAGTCGAACCGCGCGTACCTGGAAGTGCGCGAGAGCATCGGCCAGAACCTCGCCACGTTGCAGGAGGGGCTCGAAGGGGTGCGCGTCGTGCAGGCGTTCGGGCGCGAGCGGGGGTGGATCCGTCGCTTCCACGACACGAACGAGGCTCAGTACGAAGCGAACCTCGAGACGGTCCGCATCTCGGCGAAGTACTTCCCGTTCGTCGAGTTCAGCGGCGTGCTCGGCATCGCGATCGTCGTCGGCGTCGGCGGGTTCTTCGCCGACCAGCAGATCATCACGGTCGGTACCGTGCTCGCGTTCGTCCTCTACCTGAACAGCCTCTTCGAGCCGATCCAGCAGCTCAGCCAGCTCTACAACACGGTGCAGTCCGCAGGTGCCGCGCTGCACAAGGTGTTCGCGCTGCTCGACACCGAGGGGACCGTGGGTGAGAAGACCGGCGCCGTCGACCTGCCCGAACGAGGTGCGATCGAGGTCGACGCGGTGGCATTCGCGTACGGCGGAGGCCCGCCCGACACGGCCGGGGTGTCGCATCCGGTTGGTCCGATGGTGTTGCGCGACGTGTCGCTGACGGTGCATCCCGGTGAGCGTGTCGCGCTGGTGGGGCCCACGGGCGCCGGGAAGTCGACGCTGGCCAAGCTCATGGTGCGGTTCTACGACCCGGCTGAGGGCGTCGTGCGCTTCGGTGGTGTCGACCTGCGCGAAGCGACCATGCTCAGCCTGCGCCGTCGGATCGTGGTGGTGCCTCAGGAGGGGTTCCTGTTCGCCGGGACGGTGCGCGACAACATCCGGATCGGGCGGGCCGAGGCGACCGACGCCGAGGTGGACGAAGCGGTGACCGCCCTTGGCCTGTCCGACATCTTCGGCGCGTTCCCGGACGGCATCGACACCGAGGTGCGCGAGCGCGGCTCGCGACTCTCGGCGGGGGAGAAGCAGCTGGTGTCACTCGCGCGCGCCGCGCTGGCGGACCCCGCGCTGCTGGTCCTCGACGAGGCGACGTCCAACTTGGATCCGGGCACGGAGCGGATCGTCGAACGCGCGCTCGAGACGTTGACCGAAGGCCGGACCGTCGTCGTGGTCGCGCACCGGCTCTCGACCGCGGCGCGATGCGACCGCATCGCGGTGGTGGACGAGGGACGGCTCATGGAGGTCGGCACCCATGACGAGCTCCTCGAACGCCGCGGTCGCTACTCCCGCCTCTTCGCCGCCTGGGACTCCGGCCAACCCATGGACCGCTCCGCCTGACCCTCGCCAAAGATCGGCTCTAGGCGGTGGCGACCGGCTGGTCGAGGGGGAGGAGCTCGACGACCGGGTCGAGGCGGTGGGCGAAGCGGCGGAGGGTGCGCATGAGGACCGCACCGGTCAGCAGGATCAGCACCGCGTTGGTGAGCGCGGAGGCGGCATCCCAGGCGAGTGACGTTGCCACGTAGAACGACCAGTAGTGGTGCACCGTCTGGGCCAGTCCGAGGCTCGGGTCCCAGGAGAGTGCGCCGCCGTCGCGCGTGAACGGCCAGAACCACAGGTTCATGATCGCGCCGTAGAGGAAGCCCCACACCCAGCCGTACGCCGCGAGCACGAGCACCTCGACCCTCGGTGCGAGGCGCGCGGTGCCGAGTCCGATCACCCCTGCGAGCCCGCCCATCCACGCCAACGCGAGCATCTGGAACGGGAGCCACGGCCCGATCCCTCCGGTGATCACCGCGGAGACCGCCATCGCGCAGAGGCCGAGCAGCATGCCGAACCGCGCGCCGAACGCCGCACCCGCGAGCACGATGAGGAAGAAGATCCCGTTGCCGCCGCCCGGCAGCCCGAGGAGTCGCAGCAGGCCGGCAACCGCGGCGAGCACGCCGAGCAGCGCGACGGTCGCGCCGTTCATCGTGCCGCGCCGGACCTCGAGCGCGATGGCGCCGACCACGAGCCCGCCGACGATCGCGGCGACGAGCGGTGCGTCACCCGCGTGCGCGGTGTTCGGAAGCGACGTGCTCGGGAGCCAGAAGGGATACAGGAATGCGCCCGCGCCGACGAACACCGCGAGCAGGTAGACGAGCACCGGTCGCGTGCGACGAGCGGCATTGGAGGCGAAGGCGATCGCGGTCACGTCCGCTCCATGGCGGCGGCGACAGCTTCCACCGTGAGGAACGGCGGGAGCACCCGTAGCACCTGGGGTGCGAACAACGAGCCGGCGAGCACACTGGCCGCCGGGCCCGACGCGACCATCTCACCGTCGCCCAGCACGATGGCGCGCGTCGCGCACCTCGCCGCGAGCTCGACGTCGTGGGTCGCGAGGACGACCGCGCCACCCTCACGCGCGTGCTGGGCGATCGCGCGCTCGAGCGCGTGGCGCGACGCGGCGTCCATCCCGCGCGTCGGCTCGTCGAGGAGCAGGAGCTCGGCGCCGCCAACCGCGACGGCGGCGATCGCGACCCGCTGCCGCTGGCCTCCGGACAGGCTGCGCGGGTGGTGGTCGGCGAGATCTTCCAGGCCGAGCGCCTCGAGCCACCGGTTCACCGCGCCGTCGTCATGGCGGCCGAGCAGCCGCAGCGTCTCCGTGACCTCGGCCCGGACGGTGGAGGCGAACAGAAGCGTGTTCGGATCCTGGGGCACGTAGGCGGTGGTGGGTCGGGGATCGATGCGACCGGCATCGGACGCGAGCAGCCCGCCGAGGATCCGGAGCAGCGTGCTCTTTCCGGCGCCATTGCGACCGAGAAGCGCGACGACCTCACCCCGGTGGATCTCGACGTCGATCTCGTGCAGCACCGGCCGCCGGTCGAGGGCGACGCCGATGCCCTGCGCGCGCAGCATCACCTCGCCCCGCGTGGCGGGATCGGGCGCGTCGGCCGACGGCTCGGGGTGTCGATCCATGGCGGCCGCGAACGTGCGTCCGGCCCGCACGGTGAGGGGCGGCGGATCCCAGCCGAGGACGCGCCCGAGCCGGGTGACGCTCGGCGCGCCGGGATAGTCCGCGAGGACTGCACCGGTGGGTCCCGGCGCGGTGGTGATGCGGCCGCCGCTGAGCGTCACCGCGCGGTCGGCCAGTGGCGCGGCGCGCTCGAGCCGGTGCTCGGCGAGCAGGACCGTGGTGCCGAGGTCCGCGTTGAGCCGGCCGACCGCGGCGAAGACGTCCTCCGCTCCCTGCGGGTCGAGCTGCGAGGTCGGCTCGTCCAGCACGAGCGCGTCGGGCGCGGCAGCGAGCGCGCCCGCGATTGCGCAGCGCTGGCGCTCACCACCTGAGAGCGTTGCCGGGTTGCGGTCACGCAGGTGCGCGATGCCAAGCGCGTCGAGCACCTCCTCGACCCGTCGGCGCATCGCGGCTTCGGGCAGGCCGAGGTTCTCGAGCACGAACGCGACGTCCGCCTCGACTCGGTCCACCACGAACTGGGCTTCTGGGTCCTGGTGCACGAACCCCACGACGTCCGCGAGCTCGCGCGGTCGATGCGTGCGCGTCGACCGACCGAACGCGACGACGTCTCCGCCGAACCGACCGCCGGTGGAGTGGGGGACGAGCCCGTTCGCGGCCCGCAGCAGGGTGCTCTTGCCCGAGCCCGAGGAACCGATGACGAGGAGGATCTCGCCCGCCGGCACCTCGAGGTTCACGTCGTCGAGCGCGAGGGGACCGTCCGGATAGCCGAACGACACCCCGGCGTAGGAGATCGCGCTCATGAGCCGGCGACCGGCGCCGCAGTCGGGAGCAGCTCGGGTTCGGGCATCTCGATGTCGGTCCGCCGCGCCGCCGACGGCAGGCGGGTCAGCGGGACGAGCAGGGGAATGAGGGCCAGCGCCACGAGCGGCTCGAACGTCGGCCAGTGCAACGGAGTGGTGTGCCAGACGAGCGAGTCTTCGCCGCCGAAGCCCAGCAGCCCGACGAGGAGGGGAGCGGTCAGTGCGCAGGCGACCATCGCCCAGTCGATTCCGGCCATGCGGCGGTGGCGGTACCGCTTCCGGTCACGCGTGCGGCCCGACGCGAACGCGGTCGCGGCGACGAGCAGCGCGATGCCGGCGACGCTCAAGCCGATGGCGGCCGGTCGGGCCCGGCCGACCAAGGCGACGAACGCGGCCGCGAGTGCGAGCAGCGCGCCGAGACCGCACCACCCCGCGGCCAGATCGCCGCGCGTGCTCCCTGCGAAGCCGAACCCGCGCGCGTCCATCGACTCGGAGAGCGCGACCGCCCGTTCCATGCCGCGCTCGAGCACGGGCACGATGCTGCGAAGAATGCGACCGCGCTTGATCGACTGGCCGCCAGTGCGCGCCCGGTCGGCTTCGCGAACCGCGCTCACCGACTCGATCGTCGATGGCACGAACGCCAGCGCGACCGTCGTGATCACACCGAGCTCGTGGAAGGCGCGCGGCGAGGACTGCACGAGCTCGTAGTGCGACGCGATGGCGTTGAAGGCGCCGAAGACCGCCATCATCCCCACGATCGCGAAACCTTCCGACAACGACTGCAGAACGACGCCTGCCTCGACCGTGCCGCCGAGGGTGAAGCCACCGAGGAGTCGCGGCACCGTGACCTCGGGAAGCGTCATGAGGACGTCAATCCCTGCGTGCGCGGTCAGCGCGGAGATCACCACTCGGATCAGCGCGAAGACGACGCCGACCGCGAGCAGCGCGGGGAAGGCGCGGCGGTAGGGGCCGTCCGGGGCGTGGACCTCGACGATGAGCCAGGCGATCCCGATGATCAGGGCGACGTAGACGGGGCTCGGTGCGAGCTGGACGGTTGCCGCGCCCGCGATCGCCCACGCGAGCCAGGCCACGGAGTGCCAGGGTCGGGTGGTTGCTGTCGCGGAACGCATTCCTCTAGGGTGCGCGCTCGACAGCGGTCGCGCAAACCCCGGATGGTCTGCGCGGTCCCGAACCCGGGCAGATCCCGGGATCGGGGCGGGGGAAGCCGGTGCAAGACCGGCGCTGACCCGCAACTGTGAGCGACCCGACCGGAGCGCCTGCACCGGACGGATCGTGAGCCAGGACCACCACCGCAGTCCACCGGTTCGCCGGTGCCCACCGTACGAGCCGCTCCCGGGCGGTCGACATCTGGTCCTCGTGGAGAGGGGCCGGCGGAGGCTCACATGGTCCGAGCCCGAACACCCCGCGTGGTGCTCATCGCGCTCGTCTTCGGCCTCGCCTTGACGGCGTTCGCCGCGGGCGCGCACCCGACCGTCGCCGCGGCCGCGTCGACGCATCACGCCGCGGTCGTCGTGGACACCGGGAGCGACGTCCACAAGGTGCTGATCACGTTCAGCGAGGACTCGATCTCGGGCATCGATGCGTTGCAGCGCGCGGGCGCGAACCCGGTCATCTACACGTTCGGCGGCCAGGGGGGCGCGGTCTGCCGCCTGTACGGTGTCGGCCGGGACGCCGGGCCGGGATGCCTCGGCGGCCAGGACGGGGACAACCGGTACTGGGCCTACTTCCGCGCTCCCGCGGGTACATCCGCGTTCAAGTACTCGTCGGTCGGCGCGGGCTCCTCGCGGGTGCACGACGGTGACGTCGAAGGCTGGAGGTTCGCGACCGGAGCCGCGCCGCAGTACGTCTCGGTCGCGTCACTCCTCCCGCCGCCCCCACCCCCACCGACCACCACGCCCACCACCAAGACCACGAGCACCGGGTCGACTGTTTCGGGCGCGTCGACGCCGGGAGGATCGTCGAGCGCGGTCTCGCCGGCTGGAGAATCCGCCTCTGCCGCGACGATGCCGACGCTTCCGAGGACTGGCGGGACGACGGCGACCGGCGCCCCCGCGGCGGGTGGATCGAAGGGCAACGGCGCGCCCACGTCGAGCACCAAGCGTTCGAAAGCGTCCGACGACGGCACGGGCACGAAGAGCCGGGACGTCCGGACCGCGCTCGCGAGCTCGGACCAGGGCGGCGGCGGGAGCTCGGCGTGGTCCCTCATCGGGTTTGCGGCGCTGATCGTCGCGATCGCGGCCGCGATCCTCGTGGTCCGCCGGGCCCGCCGAAAGCAGGCCTAGCCCCCCCTCCCCGGGCCATGATGGCCCCGGCGTCCGGAGCTCGGCAGGGGGG